>MHYA01000069.1:11542-28401 GCA_001825675.1 Planctomycetes bacterium GWF2_42_9
GGCTGCCATCCTGATTGTACATAAAGAAGGACATTGACATGCGCGGGCCAAAACTTTTTGGAGGAGCGGCTGGAACACGTAAATTCATGATCCCTGCAGCCCATCTTTTGTCGAGCAAATATGTAACTCTGAAATCACTAACTTCCTTTACAGATTCGAGGTTAGGAGAACCTGGTTCGATATGCTCTCCATATTTGAATTCGGTATAGATTCGCAGATCAGCGGCGTTATCTATTGCATTAGACAATGCAGATGGGGAGCCTGCAATAATTTTACGGGTGTTATCTAATTCAAGAATATTTTTCCATGTATTCATTATGATATCCATAGATCAGGCTAATTCAACTTCAGCTACACGAATCACCAAATGGCTTCCATAGTTAAATGCCGTTGCATTAATGCAGAACAAACCATCCTCATTTTGTGTGAAGGAAAGAGGTTCATTATTGTCAAGCCATCTGCATGACTTTATTCTTTGTTTAATGCCTAAGAAAGCCTTTGCTGTATCACATTTCTCACCTAAAGTCACATTAGAAGGCCCGGCTATATTTAAGTTACGGATAAATAAATATAATTTTCCTTCTGCCTTTAAGGCAAAATCATTGTCTGTTGAATGAACTTGATACGGCTTACCATTATAAATTGGCAATGCATTTAATTTAACCCATTGCCCTACCCTTCTTAGAGCAGCGACTTCATATTCTGGAATTTGACCTTGAGCAGTTGGCCCAACATTCAGAAGTAAATTTGCGCCTACTTTCCGGCAGGCACAAAGATTTTCAATAATTTCTTTCGGTGATAAGTAACAAAAATCATTGTTGCCAACACCCCAGTGCCTATTCATTGTTTGTGACATTTCAGCGGCGAGATATTTTGGCATTCCCTGGCGGTTCATAGGCGAAGGCGTGCCTTGTTCAAAAGTAATTGAATCAATTTCGGGATGCCCAACTCTTCCCTGCTCGAAAAGTCCTGTATTGTTTACGATCATTGCTTCGGGTTGATGTTTGCGGATAATTTCATAAAGTCGGCTTTCCTTCCAATCAGCGTCTGGCTTATTCCAATTCCCATCAAACCACAAACCCCCAATTCTTCCATAATTGGTGCATAGAATCTCAACTGATTTATGTAAATAATCTAGATAAGACTCAAAATCTTTTTGATAGCTTTCCTGATGCCAATCAAGTGTTGTATGATAAAAAAATGGTATGATATCATACAATCGACAACCTTCCACAAACTCCGCGACCAAATCACGGCCTGCGGGACTATGTACCGCATCAAAGTCGCTTAATCCTCTTGTATCATACAGAGAAAAACCTTCATGATGCCGCGTTGTCAGGCATATATAACGCATACCAGCATCTTTGGCCAGGCAAGCGATTTCTTTAGCATTAAATTTTTCAGCAGTAAAGGTTTCTTTCAATTTCTTATATTCAGGAGTTGGAATTTTTTCAATGAACTTAACCCATTCTCCTCGGCCTAATTGTGAATAAAGGCCCCAATGGACAAACATGCCGTAAGCAAGTTTTTCAAAACGTTCAATATACGGTAAAGGCACAGGTATTGCCATTATTTATCTTTCCATTAGTTTTTAGTTTTATTATTGCCCATTAAGCTGGGCCTGACTTAATTCATTAAGCAAAGGCTGATTTGTTATAAATCTTTCGCAATTTTGTGTAAAAATATCGTAGACCCTTGTCAAAAAGTTAGGACTTAGGGCAGACCCTGAAATGTGAGGCGTTATAATAACATTTGGAAAACGCCTGATTGCATGGTCGGCAGGAAGAGGATAATACCAATGTGTATCAAGAGCTGCCCCGGCAATAATATTCTTTCTCAAAGCGTTAAGCAATGCCTGTTCCTGCACAAGAGGTCCCCTGGCGGGATTAAGCAAAAACGCATGTTTAGGTAATGTACTCAACTCTTTTTCGCCGACAATCCCTTCATTTTGTTTTGTAAGCGGCATAGTAAGAATCAGGAAGTCAAGTCCAGTCAAAAATTCTTCTTTTTGCTCTATTGTATATGATTTGTCAGGCAATGTGCCTTGCGGATCACCTGTGCCAGGGACAATATAAACATTTTTTTGCGGCCCTGGCGGAACAATATCCATTACTCGGACTGTCATATTTAACATTTTACAAAGGCGTGCAGTTTGTCTGCCGATTCCGCCATAGCCCCATATACCAACTGTTTTGCCGCCAATTTCATTTTGAAATTGAGCTGGCGCCACGAAGAGTCCATTTTCCTGATTACGGATCATACCTCTAAGATCACGCGCAAGGTTGATCATCATTGCGATACACCATTCGGCAATTGGAGTATCAAAAACTCCTCTGCCATTGCAGGCTCTCACGTTCTTTTGAACCAAATTTAGTCCATAAAGTTGTGTGTACCCCGCTGAACACACTTGTATCAACTCTATTCTTTTCATATCAGAAAAATTTGTAGGCGGAAATGCACACAATAGAATATTGGCATCCTTTATCATATCAACTTGAAGAGGACGCTTTGATTCTTCAGTAAAATCCGTACATTCAATAGACAATTCGGGATTGGATTTAAGCTTTTTTAAAACCTGTGAATTAGACCAAATATCTATAACAACTTTTTTCATATTATTCCTTTACATAAAAACAGATTTCCCGGGCACTGCATTCCACTCACCTGAGCCCCGGATAAATGGGTATTTATTCTTTATTTCGTCTGTCAGCCGGACCCCCAAACCCGGAACCTCCGGCGGCAAAATGTATCCATCTTTAAAACGATATCCATCTACATATACTTCGGTATGCAGCGGACCGGCAAGAGGTGCTAATTCAAGAATAGCAACATTTGGAGTGGCAAAAGCAGCATGAATGTTTTCCATTGTACCTGCTCCGGAACTCCAGGCGTGAGTTGCGACACGTTTATTCTGCAAAGCAAACATCCTGGCTACATCGACAAAAGGACCCATTCCTATATAGGAAGCATCAGGTTGCGCAATATCAAAGGCATTGGCTTTGGCGAACTGCCAGAACTCCTCACGTGTTGCGAGATTTTCGCCTCCTGCAACAGGAATTGCCGTATTTCTGCATAATTCAGCATAGCCATCAACATTGTTATAATTTAGAGGTTCTTCAAAGAAGAAAATATCATAAACTTCGAGGGCTTTCAAAACAGCCATCGCGATCCCAACATCCCACCCAGTGATACGCTGGTCATGCACATTACCCATGTGCCCATCAAGGCAAATGATAAAGTCTTTGCCGATTTGTTTACGGATTGTTTGAAGTTTATCACATTCCATTTCTACCCATGCTTGCGGAGTTCGGCCGGTAAAGACCGTTTTATCGGCAGGGTTATACCAACCTGCGGCAAATTTGGCAGCGATAAAACCTGCTTTCTGATATCGTTCAATTTTTTCTATCAAACCTGACCATGGATAATTAGCAATTGAACCGGTCGCATAGCTCAAGAGTTTATCATGTCTTCTGCCGCCGAGAAGCTGATACACAGGTTGTTTGTCAATCTTGCCGCGAAGATCCCATAAAGCACCTTCTATGCCGGCCAGAACATTAACACCAACGCCTGACCTTGCCCAAAAATGGGAACAATGATACATACGATCCCATAGCATTCGAGGCTGAATTTCATGATCCTTTAATCCAATAAGAATTGGTTTAAAGAATTCTACAATCTCAGGGACGATCTCGGGGCAATGGTAGCCTGAATATGTTTCTCCGATCCCTATCAATTCGGTATCAGTATGTATTTCGATAAAAGCTGCTGAGCGAAGTTTACGAAAAACAAGCAGCGAAGGATCATTTGTCAATGGTCCCGTAAGTAAAACGGTTTTAACATCAGTTATTTTCATATCATTCCTAAAGTCAAAATATTAAGAAATTTTTAATTTAACAAAGCCAATTCCGCTTCCTGTGGGCTGAATACACCAAAAAGCAACAAATGCAGTATTGTCCGCCAGCACAGTAACAGAAGGTTCGCCAAAAGCGAAATCCGTCCAATTGGTGCTTTTACCTGATGAGCTATGCTGTGTTGCAAGAGTCGCATCCCATACAATATCATTCATAATAACATTAAATTTCTCATTAGTGGGTTTAGCAACAGCAAGCCAAACGCCGGGTTGCCCGTGTCGCCGCTGATTATAGACAAACAGGACTTTGCCATCAGGCAGAGGAGCATGGGCAGCAGATTGGCCCATAATTGTCGTTGAAATGGTTGGCCCCCATGTATTTCCATTATCTTCTGATATTGAGTATGCATTGGGATAATCATCACCTGGTCCACGATGAAGGTGCCACGTTGTCGCAAGCAAACGGCCATCTGAAAGTTCAGAAACCCATGATTCCGCAACATACGCATCATCTTCATTGACACGGATTGCAGATGTATGACGCCAGGTACTTCCTTCGTCATCACTGATCATAACAACAACGTGCCTCAAATCTACTTTAAGGTTTGAGTCGAAAGTGTTATGCGGCGAATATGGAGCAACCCAGCGGCCACTGCGAGTTATACACATTGGAGCAGGCACTTCAACAGCTCCGAGCAAAGGAGTTTCCAATGTTTTTGGTTCTGACCAACTACGGCCGTCATCTTTTGAACACGACCATATCATTTCATTTGGCAGAATCCCAAGAGTTTCCTGACACCAGAATGATTCACCAGGTTTGTTTATAGGCGTGCGTGAACCAAATAGGAAAAGGTCTCCATTTGGTGCTCTGCTAATTGAATTGTTGATAGAATATTGTTTACTGAGATGGGGCCAAATGGAACCAAGAAATTTCCATGTCAGTCCCCCATCAGTTGAGATTGACTGATGTGGTATAAAATCATTGCTTGCCAGTTTTGTCTGAAGCATGAAGTTACAAAGCAAATCACCATTTCTTGTTACAGCAGAGCGGCCAGTACAAGCGATAAGACCATTATCTGAATTCTTGTATACAAAACCTTTTTTAAGAATATCATATTTCATTTTTTTCACTTTCCAGAGATATTTTATGTTTTTGCAATTGCCCAATTTAAAAGAATTTCTAATCCTTTTGTATAGCATTCATCGCTGAGGGTATGTTGAGGATCAGGCGTGCACAGAAAATCTACATACGATCTGTCAAAACCTAATTTTTCATTTTCTTGATTAAGATCAAGAAAAAACTGGCAGCATTTTAAAGTACTTACCCGGTCATCATGGTTACCGATTGCCATATATATTTTTTTACCTGTTAATTTTTCAGTAAAAAGTGAAATCTTTAAGTCTGTCACTTTTTTCAAATGCTTTTGTTCTTTAAATTCAATTAATTCGCTCCAGTCTGTAACAGGAGCGAAACCTCCGCCGATATTAAGCTGATTATCCGATGCCATAAGGCGGAAAGCCAGATAACCAAATCGCGAAATACCAGTAACAACAATTCGGCCAGGCCTTGCCCACTTTCTGTCAATACAGGTTTTGATTACAGCTTTGGCATCTTCAATGAAATCAGTAAATGGATCTATATCGGAAATAATTCTATCGCATAGCGTTTCAATAGCAATGTTGTATATGCGTGCCGCTGTTCCAATCTTCAACGCGTCTTGTGCGACAACCTCGAACGGAATTTTAAAACTTACGACTCTATGGCCACGCTCCCAGAAATACTTTGCAGGCTGATCATTCGGAGGTATAAGATGAGTATCTTGCCCACCGATAGACAAAAGCAGAACAGGGTCAGGATGCAAATCCTTTGCAGCAGGTGACGCAATCATCGCACTCACCTTACGATTGCCGACAGGAACGATGAATTCTTCGCACTCAAGGCCACGTTCATTTAAAGCAGCATATTGCTCCAGCATCAGATTTCCTTTATCGTTGCAGTTAAAGCACACTTCTCAGAAATTTAGAGGTTTGAACCGCATCACCTAGCTTTAGGAGAGCATCGATCTTCTTGCGATTTTCCTGCAAAATTAAATCAAATTTTACAAGCCACTGAATGCTCTCACCGATCGCGCCGGCGGCATCTTCTCTATACGGATACTGATCCATACTTAAATAACCTTTGTAATCACAACGGTCGAGCCAATACAGCAGCTCTATATAACAAGCTGCATGAATGCTGCCGACAATCATATCATCATCCCATGAAGTATAGTTGTCGTTGAAATGCATGTGCATAAGTTTGCCACCTGCACGCTTTGCAAGAACTACAGATTCGCTAACATTTTCTCCCGCATTGAAGGCATGGCCGGTATCAATCGTCACACCAACGTTTTTGCAGCCAATCTCAGCAGCCATCAGGAGAGTATCTCCCATTCTTGCGATATAGCTATGTGTGCGCGGCTCTTTCGGTTTATATTCGAGCGCAAAGCGAAGTTGCGGAAACTCAGATGCTAACGTAGTGATTGCCTCACAGAACCATGCACGTTCTTTTTCATAATCAGCAGTGAGCATATAATCATAACCATCCTGTCCGGGCCAGATGTTGAGCAAATCACAGTCCATTAATAAAGCAACTTCCGCCATTTGCCGCGTATAATCAATTGCGTACTTTCGAACCTTTGCTTCTTTCGAGGAATAACTGCCTTTCCAAAACATTTTGTTGGCAAACAAATCAGGAATAATGGATGCACACTTTTTACCATAGTCTTTGAAAGCTTTTTTCATTTGTTTAGCATTTTTAGGGGTTATGTCCCAAGTCCCAACCAATTCAATTCCTTTTACATGAGGAATAGAAACCGCCCTTTTCAGCATTTCCATTGTAGTTGGATTAGTTTTATAACTACCGCAAAAACGGTCACAAGTATTCCCGAGATTTCCCAAAATTACCGCATATTCACGTTTTGACATAGAACCTCCGATTAAAATTAATCATTAAAAACATCACCAAAAAGTTTTATCGCATTTTCGCGA
The DNA here is from genome assembly GCA_001825675.1 of Planctomycetes bacterium GWF2_42_9. Classification (GTDB taxonomy): domain Bacteria; phylum Planctomycetota; class Phycisphaerae; order Sedimentisphaerales; family UBA12454; genus UBA12454. The sequence continues at coordinate 18,423 of MHYA01000069.1, forward strand.
AGTATTTTTCTTTTGTCTGCATCCGCAATATTTGCAAATTCAATCCTGGCTCGCTGCATTGGAGTAAAATAAAGCGGAGTATCCGAACCAAAAAGAATCTTATCAGACCCAATACGTTTAACAGCATTTTCAACTATGTCGGGCAATATATTCATTGCGCTGGATGTATCAACATATATGTTTCCGTGCCGAGACATTTCAACTGCCCTGACATGGAGCATTCTATCTTCATTTGGAGAACTGCCAAGATGAGCCAAAATCAATTTAAGATTTGGAAAATCGTTAGCAAAAGGTACAAAATCCTGTGGGAGTGATTGTGCATCACCGCTATGCGTCAAGACAATGAGATTATGTTCCTGGGCAAAACTGAAAATCTCGGCCCCTTTGTCCTTGATATCATAAATATGCGCTACAGGATGAATCTTTATTCCTGCAGCATTTTTATTTTTTAACATTTCCACAGCTTGTTTATAACTGGCAGGCTGGTTGGGATCGACAACAACCCATTGGCGAAGTTCTATGTTTTCAGCAACAGCTTGGGCAGCAGATATATTTCCTTTTACAACATCAGCATCGCCAAAAGGAAATAATGATTCCATGGGTGAAACAATAATTTTGGAAATGTTAAATTTACGGACTATTTCCACCACTTTAGATGGTTCTGCCGAGCCGAAGGGCCTTTCTGTATTCCTGCCAAATGGGCAATTCTTGCCAAAATGGCCGTGAATGTCAATAGCAGGAAATGAAAATATATTATTATATGTTGCCATTATATTCCTGTATCATTTAGGATAAACTAATTCTGGATAATCTTTCTGCATCCATTCTTTTAAAGTTGCTATATTCTTATCGCTCCAACCGATATATGGAGGTCTGCATCTTTGATGAGCTTTCAAAAAGCCGGAGGCGACGGCCATCGCTTTGTCTATAACAGGATCAGCATCGCCTTCACCAACCTGACCGATAATAACACCAAGTTGAACAAAGAATTTCGCTAGGAATCTCTGCATCTGCATAGCTTCGTTCCAGTTACCTGAAGCAGCAAACGAATATAGTTTTTGCATATAAGCTGGATTTGTACCAATGATCGAGCTATAACTGCCTTTTGCACCAAGCTGCATCGCAGAAACGAGGAGATTTTCCGCGACAAAGTAAGATAACATCGGGGTACTGAGAATATCACTTTGCAGAGTTCCGAAATTACTTCCCGCAAATGTGTATTTAACTCCTACCAGAGAAGGACATACATCAAGAATTTTGAGATAATCTGATGCATGCAAAAATCTTTTACATCTTGGAATATTATAATGAACAATTGGAAGATCAGGGCAAGAACTATAAAGATCTTTAAAGAATTGCAGAACTTCACGATCATTAAGCTCCATCCAGTATGGTATGACAACCTGTGCGGCACCTACTTCTTTTTTTGAGGCTGCGTATTCAAACAGCCTAAGCGTTTTATGTGTAGCATCACTGCAGCAGCCTATTTGGAGAGGTACGCCGGCCTTGCCGCATAACTCTGATTGTATATTAACCATCAATTTGAATTCATCAAAGTCAATCGCATAGAATTCACCTGTAGAACCGGTGGTATAGATCCCATGCGGTTTATGCTTTATCATCCGTTCGATACCAGCAGCATAAGCATCTGTATCGAAATGATATTTTTCATCCCAGCACATTACACTGCCGGCCCATACACCAAAAATACTTTTTGCATCCAATCGTGTCATTTTCATATTCCTAAAAAAGTAACTTATTGTTCCGCCGTAATTTTATTTTTCCTGCGCAAATACCAGTAGGTAGCCATCCAACAGCAATGTTCTTCAGACCAGAAGATATCGCGATAATCAGATTTATCTACATGCATTCTTTCAAGAGCGCCATCCTCAAGACTTAGGCCTCTTTTAACATGGTAGAAATCGGCACGATTTTTAATTACCGAAATGTACTCAATCATGTATTTTACTAAAGCATCTTCATTGCAGAACTCGTGTGCATGCGAAAGGTATTTCGCAGTGAAAAGCCTTAAGTTGAAAAGGGGTTCAAGTTCGCCTGCTTGGCCGAGATTGCCCGCTTCAATAAGAGCAGGTATATAACTTTGAATACAGTTGTTGCAGAAAACCTTTAGTGATGGATTAATTTTAGCAATCCGCGCCATAGCTTCGATGACAATGCCTGAACCATTTGGATTAAAGTTTTCCCCGTTATAGGCGCCATCTCTTGTAACCAGCGCCTTTTCAGCACGTGAAAAGATGTAATCAAAACCATCCAGGTATCTTTTCCGGGGCGCGAGGCTGTATGCTAATTGAAATAAATATAAGAAATAGGCTTGTGCAAGCGTGTGAATACGATCCCACCAAACAGTGCTACCCAGAAAACTGGTGGTATAATTATGGTCGAGCCACCAGTCGGCAAATGAAAGAAACATTTCAGCAAGCATATTTCTTTCCTTTAGGTCTGCCAATTCGTTATAATATTTTTCGAGACCGAAAGTAATATCAGAATACTGGTCAACACTTGTTTCGCACATTTCTGGAATAAGCTTCATGCCGGCATACGGTTTCGGCAACCAACCTTTGCCGTAGCGGTGAGTTTTAGCAGCAGTGTCCCATATCTGCCCGGTCATTTCAACAATCTTTTTCGCATAGCCCAAAACTTTAGGGTCTGTTGTAACAATGTATTTATCCACTAATCCATCGAGATACTTTCCGCTGCACTGGTGGCAATTTTCAAAGTTCATGGCAAGGTTTTTATAGTCTCGTGGAAACTGACCATTTTCCCACCATCCCCCGACTCCGAATTGCCTGTCGGTAACATCTTCCGGCCGGGATGGTTTCATGGTGATTCCATTTACACCGCTGATGATGAGTCCCGATTCATCACGAAAAATCGTTTCAAGAATTTGCTGAATAGTTTTTTCTGTTTCAGCCAAAGTCTTCCCATAAGAGACCGGAGGAAAATCCAGCGTACATACATCAACTGTATTCATTTTTTATTCCTTATACAACTTAACCGTTTATTTTAAATAATTCATCGTAAATTACTCGAATATTCGTTTCTAGCCTGGCGATATCATCCGGCGCATTTGCAATTGCAAATATTACAAATTCAGTTTTTGCGCAGCCTGCATCCTCAACAGCCTGACAGAACACAGTCCGTAGCTCCTCGGAACTAACATTTGCAAAATCAAAATGCTCTGGATGAAACGTTAATTGGATTTGTGTATTTGGCAAAGTTTGTCTTAACGTTTTCACACATTCTGGTAAGAGGCGTGTCTGCATTGTAGTTATATTTTTGACAGCCGGGTGGCTCTTCCAAGCCGGATAGAGGTGCGGGGAAGGTCCGCAGGAATGAAGATTACATGGAGTGCCATCGCAAGAGGCATAAAATTCTCGAAAATGCTCAAATAACTTTATATCCCATCCAATGCTGTATTTTTCATATAGTTCGGGAGAGAGCATGCACGCGTAATCCCCTCCAAACCCTACAATGCATTCGGGTTTTCCGCCACATAGAGCCTGCATGGAATTACCAAAAGAAATACTTAACTCAAAAAATTTTTCCATTAAAGCCTCGGCAAGTTCAGGATCACTTGCCAATATCATCATAAATTCATCAGCCCCAAAAAGATGGGGGCCAATATCAATGAATGACATGTAGCTAACAAATCTCGCAGCATTTCTGCCTTCGGGCTGATTCCATACGCCCCCCGCAATGTTTCCAGGCGGATTGTCCGGAAATGCCTCATACCATCTCTGACGCGATTTTAGCATCCGTATGAATGCAGGTTGCGCATACCAATTCGGTGTTGGAATTCTCCCAACATCTGAAACGGATTTAACCCAGCTTAGAATCCCACGATTGCTTGGCCAATAGCAGCCGTTCCGCTTATCCCATATAGGTTGTGGGCCGCCAAGAGACATCGAAAGCATGTCAAAATCACCAAACCTGCTCCATCCCCAACGCGGATTTTCAATACTGTTTGACCGCACCGGAATAGCAGAACCGAATTCAGAGTTGAATTTATCGACCAACTCCAGAATGTCTGAACCCAGAACTTCCAGTTCACATCTATTCTGATGTTCGAACTTGCGGGCTTCGTCAGCTTGAAGTTTTAGATCGGCAGTATTTACCAAAGGATCAGGGTGAATTCGTGGCATCCACACTGGATCAAAAATAACGCGCGCCGTAATCACATTCTTGCGAAGTGAACCTGCGAGGTTTTTATTTAATTCTTCGGTTCTAGGCTTCATAATGCTTTCTTTGTCTACCAACATGTCCAGCCGCCATCTACTAGAAGGATCTGACCTGTTACGAAGGAACTTTCATCACTTGCCAGAAACGCAACTGTACCTGCAACTTCAAAGGCACGTCCAACTCTTCCAAGAGGAACTTTATCAGCAAGTCTGTTCTCAAAAGCTTTAAATCCTGGGTCAGCTTTATAGGCAGCACTTCCAGCATTTGGAAAAGGTCCCGGAGCAATACCATTAACCCGTATTTTTTTATATCCCCAATACACAGCCAGATAACGAATCATCTGTTCAATGCCCGCTTTTGCCATTCCATAATCAACAGGATTAACTTTCATTGGAGGAAAGTAAACCCTTGGATCAGGAGCAATTTTGCCGTACATCGAAGAAAAAAGTATTATACTGCCTCCATCAGATGAAAAATAATTCGTTGCTTCCCTTGCAAGCATAAAAGTGCCTGTCAAATGTGTATGAAAAACCCGGTCCAAATCTTCAGGCTGTATTTCTTCCACCAGTTTACCTGTTGTAGCAAAAGTCATAATTACCAGGGCATCAAGGTGACCAAATTTTTCAATCGTCTTAGTAAAAGCTTGTTGGATTGAAGACATACTGTTGACATCAAGTTCAACAAAGGAGGCAGATTGACCTAAAGACTCTGCAAGTGATTTAGCATTTGCTACAGCCATATCTGCAACCATAACATACGAGCCTTCATCAATGAATTTACGACAAACTTCCTGCCCCAGATAACCTGCTCCGCCCGCGACTAATACAACCCTGTTTTTTAAACCTTTCATTTCGTCAACATCCTTCAACTAATATTTTGCTTAATTTATCGTTTACCAAGTTGATTATAAATTTCATTATAATATATCGCATTCTCAATTGGCGTGTTGGGCGGAATATGATTGCCAACTGCCATGAAAAATCCAGGACACTGCTTGCCTATCGTCATACATCTCAGGACTTCGGCCTTGATCTCTTCTTTGGAGCCGAACATAAGAAACCTGGTATCCGCGTTTCCTATAAAGACATGTGTTTTGCCATATTTTTGCGCAATATAGGCCATGTCAGTAGAAGGTTCCATAACAAACCCATGAAAGCCCGCTTGTGCGACATCGTCAATAAAAATGGTATAATCGCCATCGGAAGTAAAGAGAACCTTTTTGCCGGCATCCAATAACGGACGTATGAAATTTCTATAATTTGGAAATACATATTTACGATACCAACTGGGATGAGCAAATGGTCCCGATGTCCATGTGATATCATCATGTACCATAATCAAAGGCACATTTGATTGTGCCAGTGCGTCAAAATACTGCTGGATCCATTGTGCATATCTATTCGTAAGCAGGCCAAATTTATCAGGATCTGTGCCCATAGCCATAAGCATCATATCCCATCCGAATATATCAATCAAACCTGAAATACATGTAATATACACGCCCGTCATATTGACAGCATCACTGTTTTGCTGACAAAAAAACTGGTAATCATCCTCAAAACGACTGATAAGTTCTTTTTTATTCCTCGAACCATAGGTATCCAGAGGATCAAACGCAAGCACTTCCTGAGGATTACTAAAGGGACAATTAATTTTATTATTGAAATTATGACCTTCAAGTTGAGCATATTCGGCATGTCCCATCTTGGTACGAATATCTCCGAATTCTTCTCCAAATATCAGAACATTCCAGATGAAATCATAATTCCATGCTTTACGGAAGATCTGCTGCGCTTTTGCCCTAACATCCTCAGAGCTGGTTGCGTTTACATCTATTTTTGTGACTTCTCGGACAAGATCCCAATGCATCTCAGCAGAGAACTCGGTTCGAGGAACACGCGGAGGCATTTGTAAATTAATCGCAGCCCAGCCATCAGAATAAGACATTAAACTACTCCCTTTGTTATAAACAATCGATAATCTGTTTAGCGCCGCCTCTAAGAGGCACAGTTTTGTTATTGTATCTCAATGTACCATGTACATCATGTGGAAGCACAATACTTCCAGATAAATGATTATTCTCAAATGTAAAATCGGCTTCTATCCAGCCGCTCGGGTGGACGAGTTTACCAGTAATATGCTTGAGATTCCCAGGTTGCGGCCTAACGTCAATACTCGAAAATCCAAATGAATCCGGCCGAATACCCAATACTGTTGCAAAATAATGATAAATAGGATGCGAACCCCATCCATGACAATCTGAACGCGTTGGTTCGGGAGCTTCAGGAGTTGTTTTAAAGCCCTGCGTTTGAAGATCAAACCAAAGGCTCATCCGATCGAAAAAAACATCGATCAAGTTTAAATCACGAAAAGCTTCAAAGAGATAATGCGTGAAAGATATTGTTGTTCTGGCAATATTCCTTTCACTTAGAAGTGAATGCCTGATACGGTCCTGTTTTTCAGCATATAGTTTTCCGCTCAGCACTGCTAAACACTGAGCATGTTCTGAAAAATGCTGTTTGCCCGGATCATCGGCATAAAGACCTCTTTTGGAATCCCAAAATACGTCAGTAGTTAATTTTGCAATTTCATCAGCCAACTTGCTCCAACGGGCCTTTAATTCAGGTTCATTCATCCAATGCTCCATCCGAGCGGCAAGACTCAAAGCATACACTACATACCAATTGATAATGCCATTTATGCCGCAGTTAGCGCCATATGGAACACCATCGAACCAATCAGGAACCCAATCAATAAAATTCCACCCCGGCGGACATTCAACTAATCCCTGACGATTGCGAAAAGTCATGAAAGCTTCAAGTACATTGCGTACCCCAGGCATGCGTCTTTTAATAAAATCCACATCGCCTCTCCAAAGTGCAAAATCATGAACCATTCCGATCCAGGCCAGTGAAAAGGGAGCAATAATTTGCAGGCTCCTGCCTGGAAAAAGAGACCTTGTTAATCCCGATGGCAGTCTTGAAGTTTCAAATGTTTCAATAGCCTTGCGCGGAAGATGGTCATCATGCGTGGTCGTAAGGGTTGTAAGCATTTGAAGACGTGTGTCTCCTGAATACATCAGCTGCTCATAATAAGGACAATCAACGTACATCTCATGAGCACACATCTGCAAACCGCGATACGCTATCGGAATTACATTGTTGATAAGAGAATCATTGGAGGAAAATGTGCTTTCCATCTCAAGCGGATATCTGGTTTCATAAAGAACGATCTTATCGATAGTAAGAGGTTCATCGGCTGTTTGAATATGTAACTGAAGAAAACGGCCGGCCTGCCACCATAACGTTGTGAAGTTTCTTTTCTCGCCGCCGTCAGGTAAAAATATGTCCCCCACTCCCATAAAATACTTGCCTGTAACCTGGTCCCTATTCCCTTTTGACATTGCTTGCTGATCGCAGAAGAGAGATTCCGCCCACTGAAGTTCGATGCGGCTCCCTCTGCCTCCAGTAGTAACTAAGGCTGGATAAGCACAGTAATAATTTTCTAAATCAAATATTACACGTCTTGATGTTTTGGGCGGAATAGTAATGGACTTTTCTTTTCCAATCAATTGCCATTCACAAATTTCTTTTTCGAGATTATCCGCATCCTTAACCTCTAATTGTGAAATATCTTTTCCATTGACATCAGAAACAAACCTGACAACTCCTGATGTTATTTCCTGATCGAGCATTGGAGGCAGAACAGCAGGTCTCATAAGATGAGACGGCAAAGTGCCATTTCTAAAATAACCATTAGTACCGGCATGAAGGATTTCAACCGGTTTCCAATTTTCACCGATCCCTTTTTCAAATCCCCAGGGAAATTTTTCTGCATTAATAATCACATTTGCGCCAGTACCCCAAAAACGCGTTCCGCATCCGGGATTTAATTCTGCAAATTCTATTCCCTCAATTTTCTTGTATTCCCAATCGGAAGTTCCTGTCCCAAGTTGATCCGAAAAACTATCCTCTGGAGCAAATATAAAACCGTGTCGAAGGCTCATTTGGGCATGCGGCGCAAAATCACCAAGAGACCACACCATAGCTACAATAACGTGCGGCCCTTTATCAAGAAATATATCATAAGTTTCATAGTACCAGTTATCGACGGAACCATATTCACTCCCTCTGCCTATCCTTTGTCCATCTAGGAACAAAGAATAGCGTTCATCTGCACTTACATGTACACGAATTTTCTTGTGAAAATCCAATGAAAACACTTTCCTGTAAGCTGTTACAAATGGAGTATCGCCGAGGTCCTTGCCGCTAATCCATCGACACGGCCATAAACCACGCAGATGCCACGACTCATTTTCTATATATCCATTAAACGGGGGTGATTGAATCAAAATACGCATTTCATAATCCCAAATAATCCTGCTATTTTTTAATATAATTTTACTTCCAACTAAAACATTCGGTAATTGTCCCTGAAGGATTTTTTCTCAATTCTTGATAAACATCAGGTGCATCTTTATATGAATGTGCCTTAGAAAACATTCCATTAAGGTTGAACTTGGCATCCGCAAGAAGTTCGATCGCACGGAAAACATCCTTTAATTCATGAACTCTGGGAACAATAAACCCAGCTTCATTATCAAAAACATCGTAGTAGCATATTTCCATTGGATCGGCGTAACTTCCCTGCGCAATTAATCTCGGACCGCGCCAACCATTCAGGAGATGTGACTGTTTTTTTAGAATTTCAAACATCGATAACTTGTTTTCAGAGCCACCAACCTGGGCAGAACCGCAGGGATCCTGTCTGGGTTTATCACGCAGAAGACTAAGTGATGATTTCATCGTTTTAGACGAACCAGTCGCATCAAGCACCAACTCCGCACCATAAGGGAAATGAGCTGCAAATGCCTGCCGTAAATTTGCAGAACATTCTACTATTGTAATACCTGCTTCCTGTGCAATCTTGCGTCTATATTCAAGTATGTCGGTTCCAACAACATTAGCTCCACAATAATGAAGCAGCCGAGCACAAAGTTGTCCGACCAAACCAAGTCCGATTACCGCAACCTGCTCCTTAATTCTTACATTAGCTAAATCTACACCGTGCAGAGCTGTTGCCAACAGTGCAACCAGGGTCGCATTACGATAATCAATACCATCCGGCAAAATGAAAGCCTCTTCCTGCGGTACAATAATGTGACTTGCGTGCCCACCCCATGATGAGCCTATCTTATCGCTTAAAGCAATACCGCCCCGAACACAAGCCATCGTTCCTTTTTTCAGACCTGTAACTTTATTTCCAAACTCAATAATTTCTCCAACAGTGGAATAACCCGGTACTAAAGGAAATGGCGAGGCATGTTTCTCTTTCCCAGCCAATGTTCTTAATTCCGTTCCTGGACTTATGCTGGAATAATATGTTTTTAATAGAACCTGATTATCCGCAAGGCTCGGCAAATCCATGGACCAAACACCAACTTTAAATTGATCTTCAAATACTATTGCTTCTGTTTTCATTTTTTTACCTTAAAAAAAAATTACACTCTTTCCCAACCTTTTGTTTCATGATTGTATTGGCGAATCACTTTAGCTGGTATGCCCACTGCAACACTATAGGGAGGAATATTCTTGGTTACAACCGCATTGCTTCCGATTACGGAATGTTTTCCAATTGTCACATTCGGCATCACACATACTCCTTCACCAAGCCAAACCTCATCTTCAATTTGAACAGTCCCCGGATTAACCAGCGGCTGGGACATAATCCCTTGATGGATGTTCTCATAGCCATGAAGATTGTCGCTTATATAGACTCT
>MHYA01000070.1:0-33972 GCA_001825675.1 Planctomycetes bacterium GWF2_42_9
GGGTTGAAAAAATAACGCTAAAGCGATTTGCCAGGAATTAAAAAAGCAGTGAATTAAAATCGGACGCAGCAGAGAACCGCTTTTTTCGTACGTATAACCCATCGCAACGGCAAGAATGAAAATGCCAGGAAAATGCATCAGCGGGTGCAGTACGGCAAAAATCGCAGCGACAAACAATATGCTCGTCCATGGTTTGTAGCCAAGAGTTTCACGTAAATACGTTTGAAGAAGGCCGCGGAAAACCAATTCCTCAAAAATCGGCGTAAGTACGGCGGCAAAAACAATCATCAAAATCCTTAGGCTTAGCTGCTTGTATTCCAGCAAAACAACAAGGCCTTCGTTCTTATCCATCTCAAAGTCTGAACCCATTATGAGCCGGCCAATCAATGCAACCAGAAACAGTGAAATCGCAACGAAAGGCCAGGTGCTAATGAAAATCAAAGCTGAATGAAATATATCCCGAAAAATTCCCTTAATTCGAAAACCAAAACCTGAAAGACCATTGACGAAAAATTCTTTAGCAGAGATGACAATAAAAATTACCGCAATGACCTCAACAAAGAAGTAAAAACCAAAAGTCGCAAATTTCTGCTGCCAGTCTGTTTCTTCAGAGGTAACGGACTTAGCAACTGTCGAACCTAATGATGAAAGAACAAGCCAGCCGAAAAGTACGGCAAAAGGGAAATAATAAGGCATAAGGTTGGGTCTGGAAGGCGCACTGTCGAGAGATTTTATCCCAAATTCCGTCTCGGCAAGCCATTTAATAAATAAAGAGCCTCCGAGGAGTAAGGAACCCCATAAAATAACAGAATATATTATCATATTTGAATCCATCTGTTGCATTAATCTGTAATTTGTATTAGATTATTGCTTTACTTTCAAGATTATAAAAGGGATTTTAATTTATGGCTATGGATATCTTTAAAATAACAGGCCCGGCAAGGCTTGACGGTACGATAAATGTAAGCAGTTCAAAAAACGCGGCTCTGCCGATTATGGCGGCGACAATTCTTGCAGGCGGAAAAAACACTCTCATCGGGCTTCCTAATTTAAGCGATATTGCGGTTATGGGTCAACTGATGGAGTCGCTGGGCTGCAAAAAGCAAGTCGTTGACGGTAATACAATATTCGACACCAGCGTTATTGATAAACCTTTCGGCGATTATGAAATCGTGCGTAAAATGCGGGCGGGCATTTGCATTCTAGGTCCGGTACTTGCGCGATGCGGGAAAGTTGAAGTATCTATGCCGGGCGGCTGCGCAATCGGGTATCGGCCGGTAGATATTCACGTTCGCGGCTTGCAGGAAATGGGCGCTAAAATCGAACTGAAAAACGGCTACATCGTCGCTCATTCCAACGGCGGATTAAAAGGCGCTAATATTTTTCTTGGCGGTGCGTTTGGTTCCAGCGTTTTAGCAACCGCAAATATTTTGTCGGCCGCGGTTTTGGCCAAGGGCAAAACGATAATTGAATACGCAGCGTGCGAGCCTGAAATAACGGATTTGGCAAACTGCCTGGTTAAAATGGGTGCGAAAATCACCGGCATTGGTTCGCCGCAACTTACAATCCACGGCGTGAAAGAATTAAAGCCTGTCGAATATAAAATTATTCCCGACAGAATCGAAGCTGGCACGTTCCTTTGCGCAGCGGCGATTACAAGAGGAAAATTGAAACTGAAAAATTGCAGGCTCGATCATTTATGGGCGGCAGTTAATAAACTAAGAAGTATGAACGTCAGAATCGATGAAATTGAAGACGGCTGCGAAGTTGAATGCGATAGTCATATCGACGCGACCGATCTTACGACGCTTCCATATCCGGGTTTCCCAACCGATTTACAGGCACAGTTTATGGCTTGTTTGAGTCTGGCAAGAGGCAACAGCGTTGTGACCGAAAAAATATTTGAAGATAGATTTATGCACGTGCCGGAATTGACGAGAATGTCGGCAAACCTTCGTAAAGAAGGCCCGCACGTAATTATCAGCGGTGTTGAAAAACTGACCGGTGCGCCTGTTATGGCATCAGATTTGAGAGCTTCGGCGGCGCTTGTAGTTGCGGCGTTGGCGGCACACGGCGAAACCATCATTAACCGTGTCTATCATATAGACAGAGGTTATGAGAAAATAGAAGAAAAACTGAACGCAGTTGGTGCTAAGATACAGCGTTTGAGCATATAAAAAGGAACACACTACAAACTAATGCACTTAGCGGTATAACAGGATAGATTCCCGTCTGCGCGGGAATGACACTTGACTTAATTGATAAGGCTGTGAAGTTTTTCCCACAAACCTTTGAAGAATGTTACCGCCTCGAAGTCTTTCGTTGACATACTTAATACATACTGGCCGAACGCAATTTGACCGAGTGCATAATAGCCGTAAGCGAACTGGCCGATAGCGACGATTCCGAAAGCAGCCTGACCAATAGAAAAGAAACCCGCGATACTTAATTGAGCAAGTGCAAAGACAAGAGCGATTGAAAGCTGGCCGATAGCTATTACACCTATCGAAAGCTGACCAATCGCAAGAACGCCAATCGCTTTTCTGCCGATAGCTATAACGCCATTTGCCCAGAGCCTTTTGCCTGTTTCAGGGCAGACGCCCATTGTGATGTGAACCAGCGGAAATGAGCCGATTTTAATATTAGATTTGAAATCCTTGAAAAGCATTCCGCTTTCGTAGAGGTATTTGCGGGTTTCGCCCAAAAAACTTTGAGTAATAACATAATCAGGTTTTGTGTTCAGCAAATTTGGCATAAAATACCTCCTTGACGTTCAGCGTTTAGCGTATAAGACTGCACGCTGTATGCTATACGCTTTAATTCCAGAATCAGTCAACTACACGTTTCCTGTAAATTTTCGAATCCAAACTTTTTATGAATGCCGTCCAATTAGTATCGCCTGGCTCGTTATCGATTTTGCCGGTAACCTGATTGATCTTGGCATCGATATTGTCAAGGAAACTAATCAGGAACGCTTCGGCTGTCATTGGCAATTTCGGTGAGCCAAAATCATATTGGCCGTGATGAGCGAGAACGATATGCTCGATGCTGTCTAGAATTTCTTTGTTTATCTTCTGCCCTGCCGCCTCCAAAGCCATCGCTTTTTTCTCAATCATATTTACGGTTATAGTGATATGGCCGAGGAGTTGACCGCAATCGCTATAGCCGAAAGCCATTTGATAAGTAAGCTCTTCCGTTTTGCCCATATCGTGCAGGAATATGCCTGCGAGCACAAGGTCTGTTTGGAGCTGCGGATAAAACGGCATTATCGCTTTTGCGGTATTAAGCATATTGTTGGTATGTTCAAGCAGGCCGCCGATGTAGCTATGATGATTTGCTGTGCCGCCGGGAGCGGTGCAGAATTTTTTCATAATTTCAGCATCGTTCAAGAACTGGCTGATGAGCAGCTTTAGGAATGGATTTTTAATTTCCGATACGATCTTTATCGTATCATCCAACATCTGCTTGATGTCTTTTTCGGTTCGCGGCAGATAATCATTGATGTTGACTTTTTCGGCAGGTACGGTGCTTATCCTATCGCCAACGATTTGCATCGCGTTTTGGTACATTTCGCTTCTGCCTCTTATGTGTGCAAAGCCTTCTTTGGGAAGCGAATTAAAGAGTTCTTCACTTGCCTGCCAGATTCGGCCGTTGACTTTACCGGTGCGGTCGCCAACGAACATTGCGATATATAAATCGCCGCGCGTCGTACTGCGCAGTATCGGCTGACTGATCATGTAAACGTCGTCAATGGTTGTTCCGGGCTGAAGCTGATTTATGAAAATATGCGGCATCTAATTCACCTGTATTAAAATTGTTTCTTCTTTTATAACTCGTTGGTCTATACAAACTTAATCGCAATTATATCAAATATCAAAATGAAAAAATAAAAATGACATATTAAAATTCAAAAATTACATTCCTGCGATTTCGCTAGCAATACATTGATAACTATATTCTAATCATCAGGATATGCAAGCAAAAGATATATAACAATATATCAAATATCAAAATTAAAAAATAAAAATGACATATTAAAATTCAAAAATTACACGGACAGATTGAAATCGGCGATGTTTATACCGTAGCGTAATGATAAAGGTATGCAAAAGACACAGGACTAATCCACGATTTTCGCCTTGATTTCGGAGCATATTAATCCTATTATAATTAGTCGGAGACATAATGTTACCGACTGAAAGCGGATATTTCAACTGGTTACAAATTGTTACCGGTTGAAAATTTGAGAAACTTGAACCGTCGACAATTTGATGACAGTTGAAAATTAAATGACAGGCGAAAACTTTCTGCCAACAAAAACTCTTAAAAAATTGAACAAAAAATAAGGAGAAACTTATGCAAAAATTTTGTATTTATATACTTTTTTTGATTCTAGTTTTAAGCGCGTTTGCTGATGAAGAGATGGCACAATACTCTTATGCTACAGCTTCATCTGAAGGCAGATATTTTTTTATTATGAAATCTGATCCAAATAATAACTGGGTTACGGAAAAAGGATCTGGTATTTACGAAGTTAAAAATGATGGAACGTTTAAAGAAATATGGCGTACCGAGGGATGGTATTCATTTAAAACATTCCTATCATCAGATGGGCTTTGTTTGGTAAGGCTTGGAAACTGGCCAAGGGGACGTGCACCATCCAATAAACATTTAGCTATAGCATTTTACAAAGAAGGCCGATTGATAAAATCATATAGTACTTCCGATTTAATCAAAGATTTATCGAAAGTCCACCCCAGCGTCTCACATTACCAGTACCTCGATAATAGTTATAAACCTGTTTTGGAAGATTATAGTACAAAATTTCACATAGTTACAATTGATGGTCTCCTCTATGAATTTGATATAACCACAGGAAAAATCAATGAAGCCAAAGCATACGAAAAATAAATAAGGTTAGGCACTAAATTATCTTATGATAGGCCAGAATAATAAAACAATCAGATAAACTTTTAAATTGACTAATCAGGGCAAAATGGTTACCTTTTTGGGGTTTTGAAACCTTTAAGATTGCCATAAAAAAACTCGTCGCCATACCGGCGACGGCTAAACCCTGTCATAGTGATGACAGGGCTAAACATAATGGATTTCCGCTTTTCGCGGGAATGACACGAATATTTTAGAAAGGAATAAATAAAATGTTTACAACTATTACAGACATTAGGGCAAGAGAGATACTCGATTCACGAGGTAATCCAACGGTTGAAGTCGATGTAACGCTCGATGACGGCGCGTTCGGCAGAGCCGCTGTTCCATCGGGAGCAAGCACAGGCGCTCACGAAGCGGTCGAACTGCGTGATACACAGGCAAAACGCTATATGGGCAAAGGCACATTGACGGCTGTAAAGAACGTTAATGAAAAGATCGCACCGGAAATTATCGGTATGGACGCCCTTTCACAGGAAGCTGTCGATAAAGCTATGATCAAACTTGACGGCACAAAGAACAAAGGCAAATTCGGCGCTAACGCAATCCTCGGCGTATCGCTGGCTGTCGCAAAGGCGGCGGCTAATTCAGTCGGCCTTCCTCTTTATCGTTATCTGGGCGGCTGCAACGCAAATGTTCTGCCTGTTCCAATGATGAACATTCTTAACGGCGGAAAGCACGCTGACAATAACGTCGATTTCCAGGAATTTATGGTTATGCCGATCGGCGCTGAAAACTTCCCGGAAGCATTGAGAATGGGCGCTGAAGTTTTCCATACTCTGAAAAAAGTTCTGAAAGACAAAGCTATACACATCTGTCGGCGATGAAGGCGGTTTCGCACCATCACTGAAATCAAACGAAGAGGCACTCGATGTGATTCTCGATGCAATCAAAAAGGCAGGCTACAAGGCAGGCAAACAAATCGCTATCGCTCTCGACCCGGCTTCAACCGAAATGTGGGACGAAGCAACAAAGAAATACAAATTCTTCAAATCAGCACCAAACAAAAAAGTATCGTCAGACGATATGATTAAGCATTGGGCAGGCTGGATTGATAAATATCCAATCGTAAGTCTTGAAGACGGTTTGGCAGAAGACGATTGGGCAGGCTGGACAAAATTAACGCAGACAGTCGGCGGCAAATGCCAGCTCGTAGGCGATGACCTGTTCGTTACCAACACCGAAAGACTCGCGAAGGGCATTAAGCTCGGAGCCGCAAATTCGATTCTGATCAAGGTAAACCAGATTGGTACTTTGACAGAGACTATCGAAGCTATCAACCTCGCAAAGAGAGCGGGCTACACAGCTGTTATGAGCCATAGAAGCGGCGAAACAGAAGACAGCACAATTGCTGATTTGGCAGTCGCGACAGGCGTTGGTCAGATCAAGACTGGTTCGGCTTGCAGAACTGACAGAATTTGCAAGTACAACCAGCTCCTCCGAATTCACGAAGAACTCGGCGATGCAGCACAGTACGGCTCATTCTTATTTGAGTAGTACTTACATTTATCAAAACCAAAGGGCTGTTCAAAATGAGCAGCCCTTTTTTATTGCAAAATAGTTCCTTGCTGTTATAAAAGAATACCTATTTAGACAGGAAGGATTTCTATGATTAGATTTAAATCGGCATTAAAATCACTATCAATTTCATTATTCCTCGTGGCAATTCTCTGTTGTACATCTTTCGCAAAAGAGTTTAGCTACGCCGACATCGTTGATGAGTTAACAAACCTGCAAAAGCTCGCCCTTCTTCCGGCTGATGGGCAAAAATGTGCATTGTGGTCAAGTTATAATCAGGTAAGCAAATATGATCCAAATACAAATACATACATTGAATGGTACAGAAACGGCGACGGCAGCGGAATCATAAGAATGGAAGGCGAAAATCAGGTAATCGCCGAAATGAACGGGCCGGGCTGTATCAACAGGATTTGGTCTGCAACCGCGGGTCAGGGGCATCTGAAAATATATTTAGATGGAGTTCAAACGCCGGCGGTTGATTTGCCTTTTATAAAGTATTGCGACGGCAGCACCACGCCTTTCAATCGCAAATCATTAGTTTATGTAGCAGCCAAAGGCTATAATAATTATACACCGATACCATATCAAAAATCCTGTAAAATTATCGCAGAGCCAAATTGGGGCAAATATTATCAAATCACTTATCAAACTTTCCCAAAAGACACGATCGTGCCAACGTTCAATATGAACCTTTCGGCGGAAGATTCTGCCGCACTCGACAAGGCCGATGCAATTTTATCCAACTGCAAAGCATTTATTCCATCGGCAAACGAAAGCAAAGAAATCAGCAAATTAATAACGGTTGAGCCGGGCAAACAAGCTGAAATTTTCAACCTCAAGGGCCCTGCCTCGATAATCAGACTTGAAATCAAACCGCAACTGCCTGCCGACAAAAAACAGCAGGAAGATTTACTTCGCCAGCTCACAATCCAGATGAATTGGGACAATCAAAAAAATCCTGCCGTCTGGTCTCCGCTGGGTGATTTCTTCGGCACAGCGCCAGGCGTAAATGAATACTCATCATTTCCACTCGGTATGAGCAATGATTTATTTTATTCGAATTGGTTTATGCCCTTCTCAAAAGCAGGTAAAGGTATAATAGGCAACGATTCAAACACAACCTTCAAAGCAGATGTTCGCATAGTATACGCTCCAATTGACGCTAACGCTGATTACGGCAGATTTCACGCAAAATGGCACAGAGACGCGTTTCTGCCTGACGCAAAAATCTGGCCGCTTGACTGGACTATTCTGAAAACAAAAGGCCGAGGCAAATTCTGCGGCTTCGCTTTGAATCTTTGGAACCCGGCGGGCAAATGGTGGGGAGAAGGCGATGAGCGATTCTTCGTTGACGGCGAGAAATTTCCGTCGACGTTCGGCACAGGTACAGAAGATTATTTTGGTTACGCCTGGTGCTGCCCCAAATTATTCTATGCGTCATATCACAATCAAACGGCAAACACCAATGGGAATAACACCGACCACATTTCGCTCAATCGATGGCAGATTGCGGACAATGTACCGTTTCAAAAATCATTTGACGCCTATATCGAAAAATATTTTTCCAACAGCAGAAAAACTTTTTATTCCGCTGTCAGCTATTGGTATTTGGACGCCAAAGGTCAGGACGAATACAAACCTGTCGCAGTTAACGAACGGCTTGGTTATTACGCAAGACCAGCGGAAAACGTTATAGCAGGCGTCGCAATTTCAGGTGAGCCGAGCGGCGGCAAAATAGAACTGGGCGGGCTCAACCGGCACGATGGATATAATTGGCGTGATTTAGACCATCTTGCGTGGAAGGATGCAAAGCTCGGCGATAAACTACATCTTGAGCTTTCCGCCGACAAAGACGGCAAATACATTCTGATAGGAAAATTCACAAAGCAGGATGGTTACGCGACTGTACAGCTTTATTTAGACAATAAAAAAATCGGCGAACCAATGGATTTCCAAAATGACAAGCTGATTTCAACGCCCGAACTTTCGCTGGGCAAATATGATCTCAAGGCAGGAAAACACATTCTGACTGTGGAGATAATTAAGCTCGGCCCGCCGGTAAAACCGACCAAATACAGAGACGCAATGTTTGGCATTGATTATGTCAAGTTGAAGCCAATGTAAATCAAAAGCCCCGTTTAATAGCGGGGCTTTTTTTATCTCATTTTGAAAAGTATTATAGTTATACAGCCCATACCGACAAGTGAGACTGTAAGATGCAGAGAGACCCAAAGCCAATGAAGGCGGATGTGCTGCAAATGGTGGGAATATTCTTTATCCGCCTGATTTTGCAGTTCCAGCAGACGAGTATTAGGCATTAATTCATCTATCCGCTTGCGCCAATAACGAGAGCGATTTCTTGTGAATTGCCAGCGCTCGTATAATTTTTCTGAAGTTATCGCGCCATATAACCCGAGAAAAACCAAAATCGCACCAAGCGGCAATGAAGACGGGACAAACCCTTTTGTGCCCATAAACGCAAGACTTGCGGCCGCAACAGTAATGACAAAATTAGTTACTAAAGCACGCTGCGTTTCTAACTGGCGGCATTGAGTCCATTGCTCATCGCAAAATTTTAATAGTACATCTATATCATCGGCCATAAAAATCCTTCGTGGAAAAAACTGTTAGCGTATTTTCAGGGTAGCTAAGGCGAAAGCGGCAAAAGCGGCGGCAAGAAGCCAGAACCTGACGACAACCTGCGGTTCAGACCAGCCGCCAAGATGAAAATGATGATGAATTGGAGCACAGCGGAAAATTCTTTTCCCGCCAGAGTATTTGAAATATCCTACCTGAAGAATAACGCTCGTAAGTTCCATAACAAAAACGCCGCAGATAATCAGAAGCAGGATTTCGTGTCTTGTAACAAGAGCACCATAACCCATCGCAGCACCTAACGGCAGCGAACCGATATCGCCCATAAATGTTTGAGCCGGGTGGCAATTAAACCAGAGAAAGCCCATCGTTGCCCCAAGTATGGAAGCGTAAAAAATGCAAAGCTCACCCGATTGAGGTATGTGAGGCAAAAGCAGATAACCTGCCCAGGTCATTGTAGAAGTTCGAGTCATTGGTTCAGAGGCAACATAGCAAAGAATCGCAAGCGTCATACTTGCAATCGCTACGCAGCCTGCCGCAAGGCCATCCATACCATCGGTAAGATTTACAGCGTTGCTGGTCGCAGAAATATACAGAATCGCAATGAGAATGAAAAGCCAACCGCTAATATGAATGCCATATTTATAAAAAGGCAACCAAAGGCGTGTCGCATCGGGAATTTTTTGAACATCGAAATATAAAAATGCCGCGATAAGAACCGCCCCGCCTAATTGGAACGCTAATTTTTCCCAAGGCTTTAAACCATTTCGGCTGCGGTGGCGAATTTTACTGGTAAGTTTGAGCCAATCATCAACCGCACCAATCCCGCCATACCATATCATCAGGATTATTGCTTTTTGTACAAACGGATTGTTTAGCTTTGCCCAAAGGAAAGTACCAGCCATCATCGCCAAAAGAATAATCAGGCCGCCCATTGTCGGGGTGTTTTCTTTTTCTTTGTTGAGAGCGTTTAATTTTTCGTGGTGGAATTCAGGTCTGTCGCCGATTTTTTTCATCATCAGCCAGCGGATGATACGCGGGCCGGTAACCCACGCAACAACGAGACTTGTAAGAGCGGCTAAAATGCAGCGAAATAAAACTTCCTGCCAGGCGTAAAAACCGAGTGAACCGGTTGTGAAATCCTGCAATAACGAAAAAAGATAATATAACATATCCTTATGTCTATCCTATAAATAATCCTTTGAGCCTTTCGACAACCGCTTCGTAACGTTCGCTTCGAGAAGCTTTAATCAGTATTATATCGTCAGGTTTGACAAATTTGTACATATTATCACAAAGTTGCGTAAGATTTTCAAAAACGTTGACGGAAATGTCGTAATCGGCTGTATTATGGGCTGTTTGTGCGGCTATAGCGGCATCACCCTTGATCGTTAATACGACGGGAATCTTATGAATTGCGATTGTGTTGCCGAGTTGAGAATGCAGAGATTCGCTTTGGCTTCCGAGTTCGCCCATCCGCCCGAAGATAAAAACTGCACGTTTTTTTTCCTGCTGCGAAATCAGAGAGAGCGTTTCCAAAGCGTTGGCCATTGAGCCGGGGTTTGCGTTGTAACAATCGCAGAGAACTTTTGCCGAGCCGATTTGCAGACACTCCATTCTCATATCGGCAGGCTTTACCGTAGCAATTGCAGCAGCAAATTGCGAAGCCGAGATTCCGAGATTTTTGCATACCGTCCAGGCTGCTAGTGCGTTTTCTACGTTAGCCCTGCCGGGAAGTGGTAGCTGCACTGTTACGCCTTCAATTTCAAAACTGCTTTCAAAGCCGCCGATTTTTACGTTCTGCGGTTTGCAGAATGGTTCAAATTTTATTTTTTTATCTGTGCAATAATCAAAAAGCGTATCTGTAATAAAGAGTCTTCCCCCGGGCTTTAAACCTTTGGCGATGGACGACTTTTCTCCTTTGATAACATCGAGACTGCAGAAGCCTTCGAGATGTGCCGCGAAAACGGATGTTACAATCGCAATGTCGGGTTCGATTATGTTTGTGAGGTATTCGATTTCGCCGGGATGATTACTGCCAAGTTCTGAAACTAAAATTTCCGTATCATCGAGAGCATCGAAAACCGTCAGCGGAACGCCGATGTTATTATTGAAACTTTTCGGCGAAGAATAGCATTTGAATTTGCTCTTTAAGACGTGGCTAACCATATTCTTTGTGGATGTTTTGCCCGCCGAACCGGTGATAGCGACAACTTTGTATGAAGAATTCCGCCGAACGTATTTTGCCAGTCGGCCAAGAGCTTGGATAGTATCGTCAACAAATAGAATTGGTTTATCTGATGGAATACCGTTTGAGTTAAAGCCCAGCCTGCAAACGGCACAAGCCGCACCATTTTCAAAAGCCTGTTTTAAATGATCGTGGCCGTCGTGATTTTCGCCCTTGATGGCAAAAAAAGCACTGCCTTGGGTTACTTTGCGGGAATCAATACAGACATTCGAGATTTGAAATTTTAAATTTGAAATCTCAGATACTTCGGCATTTATGATTTCGGCAAGTTTTGCGTAATTTATAGATTTCACTTTTAGACTAAACTCGCTGAATGCTGCAAAAATTCCGCCGCTGTTTCAATATCGCTGAAATGCTGCTTTTCGGCGCCGATAATCTGGTAATTTTCGTGTCCTTTGCCTGCAATCAGAATAATATCGCCCTGTTTTGCTTCAGCAATAGCTTCTTCAATCGCTTTTCGCCTGTCCGGCTCAACGGTAATATGTTCAGAATGCGGATTCGTGAAACCGGCAAGAATATCTTCGATAATCGCCATCGGCTTTTCCGAACGCGGATTGTCGCTGGTAACAAAAATTCGCTCGGCATACTGACTAACCGCTTGGGCCATTCTTGGGCGTTTGGTTTTGTCTCTGTCACCGCCGCAGCCGAAAATCGCAATTAATTTCCCCTTGCACAATGGTTTAAGCGTCGAAAGAACGTGCTTAAGCGCATCATCTGTATGTGCGTAATCGACAAGCACCGTAAACTCACGCTTCGACGGCACTTTGTGCAGTCTGCCCGGAACGACCTGCAATTTCGACAGCCCGGCGGCGATGGTTTTCAGATCGAAACCGGCGCCAATCGCCAATCCTGCCGCTGAAAGATGATTGCTTAAATTATGCTCACCTATCAGGGGCGAATTGACTTTTACTTTTTCGTTTCTATACGACAATTCGTAAACCGTTCCATTTATATCCATAGAAATCAGTTTTGCGTTTAAATCGCCTTTGCCGCAAATCGAATAGAATATTTTATTTGCCTTAGTAGCGGCGGCAACCTGCTCACATACGGAATCGTCGCTATTAATTACCGCGGTCGCATCAGGCGAAAGGCTTTCGAAAAGTCTCAACTTGGCGGCCAAATACGCTTCCATAGTTTTGTGATAATCGAGATGGTCGCCGGTGAAATTGGTAAATGCCGCGGCACTGAAATCGATGCCTGCAAGCCGATTTTGCTCAATCGCATGGCTGCTGGCTTCCATAATCATATATTCGGAACCATAAGTTGCCATTTTTTCGGCTATCGATGCTAGTTCCAGCGCATCTGGTGTGGTCATTTTGGATTCAATGGTGTCTTGGCCGCTGCCTAAGTCAATCGTTACCGTGCCGATCATACCGCATTTCTTGTCGCTATTGGAAATTATCGACCGAACAAGATAAGTTGTAGTGGTTTTTCCATTGGTTCCGGTAACCGCAAGATTCACAAGTTTGCTGTTAGGATAATTATAATACGCTTGTGAAAGCAGCCCCAGTGCCTTTGTAGTATCCTCCGTGTGTATGACCTCGGCAGAGGCAACCTGTACTGGTTCCTGCGATACAACGTAGCGAGCACCATAAACGGCTGCCTGGCCTATAAAGTTATGGCCGTCCATTTTAGAGCCTTTTACCGCAACGAAGATATCGCCCTGCCGAACATTTCGCGAATCACTGCAAACGCGCGGCCGCCAGACTAACGGTTTTCCCTCAACAAGTTTTAATAATTGTTCAAGTGTCATAGCGTATATTTAACATATCATTTTGTTCAATATCAACAAGAAATAATGTATAATTAAAAAAATGTCTGATAAAAGAAAACATAGAGGTGCAAATCCGCAGGATTGTTTGCTGTTTGGCGAGGGAAAAGTACCGGCATTGAAACAAGCGGCTGCCGATTACGCCGAGCTTTTGACAAAAAAATACCCGCAAAACGCTTCCTTGAAACTTGTTGGCGATAAATTTGAACTCACCGATCGCCAGAGACTGGCTTTGATGAGAAGCTGCTGCTCAAAAGAGCAATCCGAAAACAGGAAATTCAAACAGCTTCAAACTTCAGAATTGGCCGGCAAAGATATGCTTATAGATGGTTATAACGTACTTATAACCGTTGAAGCGGCAATGAGCGGCGCTTATGTTTTTATTGGCCGCGACGGCTGCTTTCGCGATTTGGCAGGTTTGCACGGGACGTACCGAAAAGTAACAGAGACAATTCCCGCCATCGCGTTTATAAATTCCTGCCTGACGAAATTAGAGTTATCAAAAATCACTTGGCTTCTCGATAGGCCCGTTTCAAACAGTGGAAGATTAAAGAAAATCATCGAATTACATACATCAAGCGAGGTAATACTAACCGATAATCCTGATGTCGATTTGAAACGAACCGAAAAAATCATTGCAAGCAGCGACAGCATTATCCTTGATAGCTGCAAGCGGTGGTTTAATCTTGCCGCTTATGTAATCACACAAGAAAACCAGCCGGCCAAAATTATTGACCTTTCTAAGTAAGAAAAATATCTTTTTATTTCATTAGGGCCGATAATTCCCCACTTAGTGATTAACAGAAAGATTATTTAATTATCTTGTAATAATAATGCCAATTTCCATCTCAAAAACGCCATTTTTTGTTATAATATAGTAGACTTTCTTTTATGGGTGGAATTTTGCGATATATTTTTCTGATTTTGTCTTCGGCGGTCTGGCTGGCGGTCGGTAGATTTGTACTGAAACTGGATTCGGTCATTGACCTGATTCATTTCGCATCCATTCCATCGGCAGTTGGCTATTTATTTATTTTCAAACCGAAAATTCAAAAAAACAGTTTTATTTCGTATTCGATTTGTTTTTCTTTTATTGCACTTATTATTTTAATTTATTTTTTGGCTTTTGCCAAAGCAATACCCGAAGTTCGCATCAATTGGCTTGAATTGCCGATTGCATTATATTTTCTGACATCAATTTACCTTGTTCTATGGCTGCTGGACAAATTCGTAAATTCCGTATTTTTTGTTCTGTTCAAAAATTTAATAAAAAACAAGACTGTTTTCACCGCTGCCAGATTGACACTAAGGCTTGGGGTTCTAATTTTTATTGTCGCTCCATATCTGATTGCACTTTTCGTTACTCATTGGGTAAAATTCGCAGACGCTGAAAAACCTGTGAGTCTGAAAAATAATGAATACAGCCAAATCGACTTCATTTCATCTGACGGTGCTAAACTCAAAGGCTGGCTTATTTCTTCTCAAAGCCACGTATCAGATTCGACTGTAATAATTGTACCGGGAAGAAGCGCGGCGAAAAATCTGTTTTTGCCTTACGCGAAAGTTTTCAGTGAAAACGGCTATAACGTGCTTTTATTCGACCTTAGAGGAAACGGCGGCAGCAGCGGACATAAATATAGTTTTGCCGTCAATGAAGTAAACGACGTTACCGCAGCAGTTGATTTTCTGCGAAAAGATAAGCCGCAGTTATGTAATTATATTTTTGGTTACGGCTTGAATGAAGGCGCGGCGGCGCTCATTGGCGCGGCAGCAATCGATGAACGCTTTACCGCTATTGTCAGTGATAATGCGACTGGTTACGAAATTAGTATGCCGGACTGGCTTAATGACCGTTTGCCAAACTGGGCGGAAAAAAGTTTTCTGCAAATGACTAAAACTTTTGTGCGGATAGATGTCGGCCGGGAAATCTGGGGAGCGGAAGGAATTTATGAAAGAATTTCACAGATAAGTCCCTGCCCGATACTTTTTACTAATAGTATTAAAAACAGCAAAGGCAACCGACTGAAAACTATTGAGATGTTCTCAAAAGCCCGCGAACCAAAGAATCTTTGGCTTGCGCCATTATCAGGCAATCCAAATGTTTATGACATTTATTTTTTCAATGTCCTGCAAACATTCGAAATCGGTAAATCAAAACAGAAGATTGGAAATTGGCGAATCAGTAAAAGCAATTAATAAAACTGACGTTTTTCTCCTTTTGTCCCTTTTTTTCTTTTAAAATCACCATTTTTAATTATAATCAGTAAAATAATTTAGAGAATAACGGATAAAAACCTTTTATTTTTAACGTAAGTTATTATAATAAAAGCACTTTTGGAGAGGTGGCCGAGAGGCTGAAGGCAACGGTTTGCTAAACCGTCGTACCGGTATAAACTGGTACCGCGAGTTCGAATCTCGCCCTCTCCGTTTATTATGAGCGCGCAGTTCAAACGCTTGTAAACTAACGGCTTGTACTCAAATTCCCACAAGTAATTTTATAAACCCTCCATTCTAACGCTGTTCTGCTTTAATTCTTTTTCCGCCATAAATTGCAACTCAAATGCAACTAAATATTTTGCGTTTTCTTGTTCGCGAACACACACAAACACGACATAATGTGTTTAGTTTGAGTTCACAATTACACAATGTACAAGATTACTAATTGGAAAAAAAAATAAGATAGGTTCGTGCATTGCGCGATAGCATTGGAAAGGAAAATCAAATGGGCGTACAAATTTATAAACAGAAAACGAGCGGTGATTGGTATGTTTGGATCACGCACAAGGGACAGAGGACATCCCGAAAGATTGGGGAAGATAAGAAGCTTGCCATGAAGGCCGCGAAGATGTACCGCGAACAGTTGGCTCTCGGTCAAGTGGACTTCAGCAACGGCAAAAAACTTGATAAGGAAACTCTCACCTTTGGAAACTTCTGCAATGATTACCTTGAGAATGTGGCAAAGCAGCGGCTGAAACATAATAGCTGGATCTCCTACAAAAATCTGATCGACTTGCATTTATTACCAATATGGAAAGACAGGCCGCTTAATTCGATCACGAAGCAGGAAGTTAAGACTCTGCTGCTCGAAAAACAAGCCACAGGGATCGTAGTCAATAACTTACGCATCTGCATCAGTGCTGTTTTCGCGGAAGCGGTCGAACGTGAAATTCTCGTTGTCAATCCCGCGCATGGCTTGGGCAAGACCTTCAGAAGACATGAAGCGAAAAAGCACACGCAATTTTTAAGTAAAGAACAGGTTTCAATTTTACTTGACGCGGCTAAACAGGAAAATGCCGAATACTATACTTTTCTGCTTGTGGCTTTCCGCACGGGAATGAGGCTCGGTGAACTTTTAGCTTTGAGTTGGGACTGCGTTAATTTTGAAACTAGGCAAATTGCGGTTCGCAGAAGTTACAGCCATGCGCATTGGGATACGCCTAAATCTCACAAAATAAGATTCATTGATATGAGCGATGGACTGATCGAGACATTAAAACGCAGATATGAAAAAGCGAAGCAATTAGCCGATTTCAAGAAAACATCTTTGGTTTTCGCGGATATCAACGGCGATCCGATAAATGACAATATCTTTAGACGCGGCGTTTTCTACAAAATGCTTGCAAAACTAAATCTGCCAAAAATCCGAATACATGACATAAGACATACTTATGCGTCGCTGCTGTTACAAGCTAACGCCCCTATCCATTATGTAAAAGAACAGATGGGACATAGCTCGATCACGACAACAGTAGATTTATACGGGCACTGTCAACCTAGCCAAAATAGGACAGTATTAAATTCGTTGGATTAAACCTTTAGAATAAAGGAACTATTTATGTTTGAAAGAAAGATCAAGACCAGCTAATTGATGAACTGCTAAAAGGCTACACCGGTCCCAATTCATTCTGGGGCGAAACCGGCATATTCGCCCAGCTCAAGAAGAAGATTATCGAACGTACTCTCGATGCTGAGATGGACAATCATCTGGGCTATTCCAAGCACGACCCAAAAGGACACAACAGCGGCAATTCCCGCAACGGTAAAGGCAAAAAGACCGTTGTCATTGATTCTGAACCAGTAGAACTTGAGCCGCCGAGAGACCGCAACGGCAGCTTTGAGCCACAACTTGTACCAAAACGCCAAAAATATTTTGAAGGCTTTAACGACAAGATACTTGCGATGTATGCCCGTGGTATGAGCGTTCGGGATATACAGGCTTGCCTGCTTGACATGTACAAAGTTGATGTTTCCGAAGGACTAATCAGCCAGGCAACTGAAGGCATTATGGAAGAAGTCAAAGCATGGCAGAATCGCCCACTTGACAGTGTTTACCCGATAGTGTTTCTGGACTGCATTGTAGTAAAGAGCCGAGAAGATGGCAAGGTTTCCAATCGCAGCGTATATCAGGCATTGGGAATAAATATGGAAGGCCAGAAGGAGCTTTTAGGGATTTGGATAGCTCAATCTGAAGGAGCCAAGTTCTGGCTTGGTGTTATTACAGAGCTTAAAAACCGCGGAATAAGGGATACATTCATTGCGTGTGTAGATGGCTTAAAAGGCTTTCCAGAGGCTATTGAAAGCGTGTTCCCGCAAACCCAGATTCAGCTTTGCATAGTTCATATGATTCGCAATTCCGTCAAGTATGTCAACTGGAAGACCGCAAGGAGTTATGCAAAGACCTCAAGAAAATATATTCATCCTCTACCGAACAGCAGGCTGAAACTCAACTCGATGCGTTCGCAGAAAAGTGGGACAGCAAGTATCCTACCATCAGCAAAATGTGGCGTCAGCACTGGGAACGTATAATTCCATTCTTTGATTATCCATCAGATATTCGCAAAGTAATTTATACAACCAATGCGATAGAATCCTTGAACCGGTCATTGCGTAAAGTTATCAAAACCAAGGGAGCGTTTCCCAATGACGCATCGATACTGAAGATATTTTATATGGCACTTGCAAATATATCGAAAAAGTGGACGATGCCGATAAGGACATGGAATGCTGCGATAAGCCAGTTTGCTATAAAGTTCGCCGGCAGAGTCGAACTGTAAAATATGAATCCGCCTAATGGCGGAACTGAATTTATTAAGTTTACCGCATATGAGCCAAAACAGAAAAAGCTCCGACAACGCATATGGCTGTGGGAGCTTTCTGTTCTGGCATCGCTCTGACGCTCAGGTTGCTCTTCAGCAGAGCCTTATCTTGCAGAGCGATATAGACAAAATAATTGAAATGAGTTATAATGGCAAGCGTGAATTAAAATCGTTAAGACCGTTTACACAGTTTATTTCACACCCTCTAGGGCCTTTTTAATTGTGACGCTCTGGTTCAACCCTAGAACATATCGTTAATGTAGTCGTGCCAACGTATATTATAATTTATTTTTACTATCTGCTTAAATGAAAAATCCATAGGAGCCATTTATATCCAAAATTTGGCCCCCAATTTACAAAACATAAACCACTTGTCCAACTTCTCAGATTGAGAGATAAAAAACAAGGTTGTTATTGAGCAGATTAATCCATACTTGGATAAAAATAAATTGCGCAATCTACACGCAACTATTTCGGTCTTTGCATAATTCAAGTTATTCAACCATAAAACTTTGTAGACATTCGAACTCGCATTTGCTAAACCGTCGTACCGGTGAACGCTGGTACCGCGAGTTCGAATCTCGCCCTCTCCGTTTATTGAGCATGTGTTCAAATGCTTGTTAATCAACGGCTCAAGATACATATGGCTCCACCAATGCAGCGTTATACCGGCTGAATGCGAAAAGGCTAAACCCAAATACTGTTATGCAATGCAATACCTTTAGGATCCTTATATTTTGCATCAATCGCCTCAGGATAATATTATACAATGGACAATTAACCAAAAACAGCCTTTTGACTGGAAAGACCGATATACCTTATAGGTTTTGGCGATCTTGGTAATGTTGGAATCGAATTTTTTGTGTAAGATTGGCGTGATTGAGGGAATATCACTTATATTATTTTAACGACCTTCAGATTTACAATACGACTGAGTTACGTCAAAATAATTATTTTCGTATACTAATTCCAAGGATTCCAATGATTATTTCATTAGCAATTGCCTCAATAGATAGTTTGGACACTTCTTTTTGATGATTAAGAAGAATTCTTTGAACTATCCCATGATTATAATCGCTGAAATATACCGTTTCATTCTCCTGCTGCAAAGCGGGAACAAGCCAATCATCAAAATTTTTGGGATGAATAAGATTTACGACCTGCTTTGATTTGTCATTGTAAGTAACAGTTAAACGCGCGTTTTCGACCCAGCATTGCATCGCATTAGTAACACCGATGAAGAACAAAGCCAGCTCTTTACCATTCACTTTTAATGGAATATCAATAACTGTTGGAAAATTATCCCACATAGAAGCACATACAATGTTATTTCCGTTTTCAGGTGTTGAAAATTTGATATCGCTTTTTGTTTTAAACATTCCTTTAGATTTTCTTAAAACAGTGTCATCAATTATTACAGCGTTATGCCCTGCGTGGTTCCATTCCCATGCATATCTGCCATTTAATCTAACACCAATCGAATAACCTTCTGGCCTCGGACTCTTATATTCCAAAGTGTGGAGTTCTATTAATGATGAATTAAAATATTTGGAAATATTAATGGGTTCAAACTGGTTTGTGATATTTTTTCCAAATGAAATAATATCTTTGACGGTTTCTTTTTCTTCTATTTTAAAATCAGCCGGCATCCACGCATGGAAATCATCCGCTTTCACACGCAGAAAAATAGTATGATTGCCTGCATCTGCCTTTACTTGCGCTTTTAGCTTACTTCCTAAAATAGAAATATTCTCGAATGCGTCGGTTGGATCCTTATACTCTATTATTTCCCCATCAGATATTTCTGCATAAATTTCATTACCTTTTAAAGTTTTCTGAGAATATTTAATAGAAGGAATCATCTCGTTACCATAAATTACTTTCAAATAATTGAATCCTGCCGAATGAACCTCAACTATTAGATAACAGCAATTTACGCCCGCTTCAATTCTATATTCTGCTATTCTATTGTTTATTAAAACAGTTTCAATCTTTGCGGAGCGAAGCGAAAGTTTAATTACCTTGCGGCAGTTTTTATCACAATACAGAGACAGGTTTTCCTGACTGCCGTTACGGTAATAGCTATAAGCAATATCTTTCAATTTAATATTAGCATCTGTCCAGTCAGCCGGCAGGCCGGGCGAGATCTCAATAAAATCATCCATA
The DNA here is from genome assembly GCA_001825675.1 of Planctomycetes bacterium GWF2_42_9. Taxonomy (GTDB): domain Bacteria; phylum Planctomycetota; class Phycisphaerae; order Sedimentisphaerales; family UBA12454; genus UBA12454. The sequence continues at coordinate 20,345 of MHYA01000070.1, forward strand.
AGATGGAATCTGATACCATAAAGCCCTTCGACGATTAAACGAATGTACATGCTCGATACATCTGTAAAATCCAGATCGCCCAAATCACCAAAACCGTGACCAGATACAACATGCGCAATTAAACCAGGATTTTTCCCTAGGAAGTAACCATCAACAATAGCATTTAATATGTCATGAGCTTTTTCTTTTAAACCCGTTTTAAAATACGCTAAAGCAAGATGCATATTTTCAGCAGGAAATAACCCGCATGTCGAATACTTCTTGGGATACCAGTTAGATGAATATTCCAAACGTCCTTCCCTGTTAATGGTTTGTTCGTTGCAAAGCTCTGTCTCGGTGAATCTGAACATTTGATATGCCTGAAACATATCAACTATGCCGGTATCGACCGCAAGATAAATCGATGAAAGTTCAGGTGAAGGATGTACAAGCTTATTGCCTATGGTATCAATATATTCGGCAATCAAACCTTTTGAAGTCATCCAGAGTTTATCATTAACCGCTTTGGAAATTTTCTTCATCCGTTTTTCGAAAACTTTATTCGGAAGTTTCAACTTTTTCGCAATTTTCGCCATCATATTGTTTGCAAAATAGTTGTATGCACTTGCCTGTGCGCACCCGCCGCCATTATATGAATGACCATCTGAAATCCATGTATTAAGGAAATTCTGATAAAGCCCGTCCTTATCAGGATCAAGGATCCTTTCTTCCCAATCGAGAATTCCTTTTAAATCTTCAAATATTTGTTTTGCGAATTTTAGATCTGCCGTCCGTTCCAAATAACGCAGGCTCATATCAACCGCAACTTCCTGCATATTATAGATATCATTCTTTCCAAGGATAGCAGGTACAAAGCCTGTACTATTTTTAATCTGATGATATTGGGTACCCTCATGATCGAGATCAGGCCGGTCTTTGCCGTCATACCAAGCACTCTCTTTGCCTGGTGCATCTTTTTTAATATCAGCAAAATGCGATTTTATTGCTGTTTCTACCCGGTCATGCCAGCCGATTACTGTCGGCCCATACCAATTTCTCCAGCCAAGAAAAGGAGCATGATAACCATAAGCGCCATGATAAAAAGTTTTATCATGCCATGAAGCATCCAGAGCCAATACTGTTGATGGTATCGTTTGGTTAAGCATTGCGTCAGGAGTTTGTACAGTAATGGCGGATTTTTTCAAATTGATTTGCTGTTTAATGAACCCCATCGGGTCTTTACAGTTTAACCATTTATCCAAAACTTTTTCATCCTGATTCCTGATTACGACAATAAAGCCGTCAAGAGAACTGCCTGCCCCGATCTCAGAAAACATTTTGACTACAGGGTAATCTTCATTCGAAACTTTACTGCCAAGGAACATCCCCGGGCAATCATTCTGCATGGATTGGGCTGAAGCAACTTCCACATTGACAGGGAAACTGGCTCCTATCCACATATTCCCTCTGGTTCCCTTGACTAGTGCCCTGTTTTTCCCGCAACTTACAACATTATCTTTACAATCAGAAACACTGAAATTCCGCGTTTTAATGCGTGAATTCTCAAACCTGCCGATAAAATCCGTAACTGCACCAAAACCCGATGCAAAGAAAATTCTTTGATTGGTATTTATTTTATAGTGAACTAAAAAACCATCTTCCGGCATCAATGGAAAGGCTGAAATACTTACATTTACATCTGGAAGATATGGTGAGAACTGTTTTAATTCGTATTCCATCCATCCATTTCGAAATACAGAAACCACATCTTCCGAATCATGAAACCAGCATGAAAGGTCGTCTATGTCGTTCGACCAGAAAGATGCGCTCTTGGAACCGGGAGTTAAAGCTATTCCGCTCATCAAAACGCCATTTTTTGCGAAATGGCATGCTGTATGTTTTGACCAGTCTGTTACTGCACCCATAAATAATGGCAAATCGCCTGCAAACGTAAAATACCGTTCAGGTAAATTATCATTAGCATGTGAACCATATAATGTCCTATTGAAAGTTTCCCGGCTTCCAACGATTTCATATCCATTATCAACAGGCTGGTAACGAGTTCTCATAGAGTTGTCCTTTTAATCTTTATAGCCCTAAAAGTTTTATGGCATTTTCACGAGCAATTTTATTAAATACCTGCTCGCTTATTTTCTTCTCACTTCGCCATTTCAGAAGCAATTCCATTGTCCCAAAAGGCATGTCAAAACCACATATATCGGTACCGAAAAGAAGCTTATCCTGAAATTCATTAAGAAACTTCGGCCCATATTTCGAATCTCGACTTAGTGCCGTTGTTGCGTCGGATAACTCGCCGTATAAATTAGGATATCTTCTTAAAAGCTTGGGCATCACACCTTCTTCTTTAATCGGTCCACTTGGAGGCCGCCATCCAACCTGTATGCCATCAGGATTAAATGCCGGTTTCCTTTGTGCTGGTGTGTCTATTCTGCTGATTTCCGCCCAGAACACCGGGCCATGTCCGATCATAATAAGTTTTGAAAACCTTTGAAGAGTATGCTCTAATTGTGGCAATCCGGGGTCGTCGTATAACCCGAAATCACCGCCGACTTGGTCTGAGCCGTCGAAAGTTACTGGAAGCCCCACATCCTGCGCATGCTTGAAGAGATTTTGAACCATCGGATTCATAACAGGCACATTCAGCATAATTTCACCGACTCCTTTGCATCCTTTGTCTTTGTAATATCGAAGCAGGTGATCAAGAGGAGCATCAACAGAATTCGTCATAACACGTGGATCAATATTGCAGAATGGTATAAACCTGTTGGGATATTGTGTCGCCATATCGAGTATGTCTTCATTGGCCTGAGGAAGATATATCTCTGGACTTACGATCGGCAGCAACACTCCTTTTTCAATACCTGCTTTATCATAACGTATAATTACCTGCTCTGCAGTGCAAAATTGGCCAAATGGTAATGGTACAGGTTTCCTGTAAGCATGAGCATGAATATCGATAAACATTTTTTTCCCTTTAAACATATAACTTTAATAAAGATTTGATTTTTCTTTGAATACCGGCGGCATCGAACATTTGCCATTGAGGTTCCTGATGAAAACCCGCCCTTGCATCGGCTTCTACAAAAGGCAAAACTGTTTTTATATTTTCCAGCTCATTAAAAATGATATCTCTTTCTGTGGAGCTGATTTTGTCTGTTCTGTTACCCTTATGACTCAAATACCATTTATAGATATTGTGCGTACTTTGGAAAATTCCACCTATAATTTTTGCTACGCCAAATTCTTCTCGAATTCTTGCATTAGAGCTATCTGAATCAAAAGCTTCTTGATAATACATAAGTGCTTTTTTCCACGCTTTCGACAATTTCTCAAATGATTCTGCAATTTCTTCAAGTGAATATGTTATAGCGGTATCTTCCAGCCTGTCACAAAAATCATGCTTCATCCACGAACCGCCCATTGGAATACCTTTAAAGTTCAAAACAAGCGGGTAAGACAATGCTTCGTTAACTGGTGAAAAATATAAGAAATTGTTATTACCGCCAATTGGGTAATATTTACATGCACGGTCAAAACCGTACCAGGCTTTTACTATTGAGTTTGTATCAATTTTGCTGCCAAAATATTTTTTCGCAAGGCTGGCAAGCCATTTCTTTTCATCATAATCAAATTTACTGCCACACAATTCTTGAACCGCAAACGTGTTGAGCGTATTAGTGCAGCACGCAAAATTCCAGCAACCCATAAAACCAGATACTTTTGTTTGCCGCATAAATTTAAATTTATGGTAAAGGGATACGATCATCGGTAAATTAGGCACTGTAGCAAGTTCGTGCGTTGTATTTACTTGAAAACGCGACCACAACTTTCTTGCATTATTTAATGCATATTGTGCTTTGGATTTAAACCGCGGAGATGGGCCATGATATATCAAACTATACTCTTCAACTATTTTCGTCTCATTACATCTTTTAATTTTGCCGCCTCTTTCAAAATCACCCATCAAGATTACATCTTTATGCAGTAATTCTATAATCTCATTATATGGCGGTTTGAAATGCATGTTCCACGACCAATCCCATGCAACCACTTGTGCTTTTTTATTTACGGAGTGGATCGAATCATGAATTAAGTTTATTATTGAAGACAAAACTTCGGCAGTACCGAATTGACTACATCGTGGACAGTGGCATTTCTTCGCCCAAAATGTTTCAGGATTTGGATACGTCTTAGTATTACTTATAACATGTGCCCAGCAATTACTGACATGTTCACTGCTGGTTATTAAAATAGCACCTGCAAATGGCAATTTCTTGTAGAGCTTAGAAAATCCTTCATAAAGATAATCTTTAACAGCTTGTGTTGATGAACATAAAGCTATTCGCGGTTCTTCATCATAGATTTTGGTGGTATGGCCGGCCAAATCTTGATTATCTTTCCAAAAGGGATGCGATGCTTTCATTCCCAATGGCTCAGTCAAATAAGGCCATACCTTTAATCCGTAACGTTCTGCACGCGAGCATAATTTTTCTAATTCCTTTAAATATTTGCCTGAATTACTATTGTATTTCAGAAATAATTTTGCGGGTGCGACGTCCCTGAGAGTCAATCTTAGCCAAATACCATTAAATCCCGAATCTGCAATGGCTTCTAAATTAGCATTTGTATGCGTTTGATTAACTGAAAGAATTTCATCTTTCAGATTATAGTTACTTTGACCGCAACGGAAAATACGATTTTCAAAAATCTTTGACATATTTTACTTCCCTGTCAAAATCTGTTTTATACTATTAAGAATCATTTTTTTTGCGGCATTACCATAATCAATATCTGCATCCATGGCTGATTGGGCAAACCAATGTTCCTTATTATGTCGTTTCATGTCCACACCTTCAGGACAAAACGCCATCATCAATGAGGTCTCCTGCTTGCCGGCGTGATCGATAGGAAATTGCTTTTGAGTCTGCTCATCCATAAACGGATGAATTTGTATCCAGCTAAAAGGATCAATTCCTTTCTCATGCTGCCTATAATAATCCTGCATCTTTTCGCTGCCCCACCAGCCTTCGCCGCGCTCTTTTTCCAAAAACTCAAATATCGTCTCTTTTGCAGCTAACTTCAAAGCAAGGTCCGTAGGCATTCCGGCAGTAAAGTTTTCACTTTGATGATGTATGAATAAATGAAGATTTCTAAAACCTACCTTTAGCAGATTAATAAAAAGCTCTTTTGCAAATAAGTAAACCGTGTGAGAATCAACACTAATTGTCCCTTTTTTTTCTGGTGAAGATACCGCATAACTTGCAGTCCCATAAACAAACGGCGGCAAAATAATCATTTCTATTTCTTTTTCAAGAATATCCAACGCCCGGGTAACAACAAGAGTATCTACCCCAAAACAGCAATGCTCGCTATGATATTCCATCACTCCTATTGCCATTACGGTAGGAATATTTTTATCTATCGCCTGCCTTAGCTGATCTGGAAACATCATTTCATAACGCATAAATCACCTGCAAAAATTTATTCTAGAGCATACCCCATAGTTGTGTAATATGCTAAGTTTGGTTGCGTAATATCCATTCTTCCTATCTGCGCCACAACTGGCAATTGACTGCGAACGACTAAAGCATATTGACCAAAGGGGATTTGGTAATTATTTTCACCCACGGGCTTATCTAACCTAAAGCATCTAACTCGTTGCCCCTTAATGACAGATTTTATATTCTTCATAGGTTCATCGTTATCAAAATAAATATCAAATTCCACAATTGTATCTTGATCGTTCATATTTAGAATAACAAGCGATTCGTGGCCAAAAGGCTCTTTATCGCCGGGCTGCGGCAAATCACCGTCAGGGAAAACCCAAACTCTTTTACCTGTATCCATTTTCTGCTCCTATTAAATTTCAATTATACCGCTAATTTTGTCTGAAAGAAGTTCGATACCATTTTCCTTTATCACACAACCTGTTTCCCATCTCAAACCAAATTCTTTATCACGAACAAATGTATCAATCTGGAATGTCATATTTTCCTGAAGTTTATATTCCGATGTTGTCTCAATCCAGGGCTTTTCAACTTCAAGCATTCCAAGTCCATGACATGGGCCATAAAGATAATTAGCAGCATATCCCTTTTCTTTGAAATATGCCTCAAATTTCTTAGCCACTTCGCCGGCAACAATTCCCGCTTTCAACCATTCTCTTGTTTTAAAATGAGCGTCTAGGCCAAACTGGACAAGTTCTTTCTGTCTTGCATTCATTTTGCCAATACAAAACGGTATTCCAATTGAAGGAGAATAGCCGCTATATCGTGCTCCTAAATTAAGCTGAATTATCTTACCCTTTTCAATAATGTTGTATCGCGGCCTGGAAATTGCATTATTAGTATTTGCACCCCCGAAAAGATAAAGAGCATGAGCTTCGTATTCTCCGCCATTTGCATAAATAGCCTCTTGTGCAATGCCTACAACCTGAAGCTCAGTCATACCGGGTTTAATTCTCGATAAAACCGCATCAACCGCAAGTTCCGAAATACGAAACGCTTCTTTAAGGCACGCAATTTCAGCTTCAGATTTGATTTGCCTAAGCTCGGTTACAATGTTGTCAGCCTTAATAATTTCGGCATTTGGAAATGCCTTTTGAATTGATTGATATAGATCGACACTTGTTACAAGCCAGCCTGCAATGCCAATCTTTTTGGGATTTTTAACCCCGATGGATTCGAAAACATCCGAAAAAGCATTGAAGCTACCTCCTGGAAACTGTGGGTCTGCTGATTCACGGTATTCACGCATTCTGTGTATATTATTTACGGGTGACCAACTGTGCGCGAATTCTTCTGACTCAGGGCCTACCATCAATGCAGCTTTACCATTTGCTGCAATTGCAACTCCACCAACTTCAAATAACGGCCAAAAACCACTGAAATAGCGTACATTGGCAAAATCAGCCTCATTGGAATTTGCGATTAACGCATCAAGGCCGGCTTTAGTTATTAAGTTTGAAGCTTTTTCAATTCTTCTTAAATACTCGTCTGCTGAAATGCATGCTTTACTTTTCATTTTTTTGTTCCTTATATCGTGGATTTTCTAATAATTAATTTGGCAGGTATTACTTTCTTAATTTGCGAAATTTCTTTATTACCTCTGATCATATCGACTAAAGTTTGAACACCTTCTGAACCGAGTCTTGCTTTATCTATATCAATAGTGCTCAACGATGCAGCAATGTATTGTCCATAGATGATATTATCAAAACCAATTACTTTTACCTGTTTGGGAATTTTTAGTTCCAATTTTGATAAAGCATTAACTGCACCTATGGCCATCGTATCATTTGAAAAAATACCATCGTAAGACTTACCATTATTCCATTGTTTTAAAATTGTTTCTCTACCGCCTTGGGTCGTATAATCGGATTCAATGACATCAATTATTTTGAATTTATCATTAAAGTTCTTTGCAGCTTCCCTCATGGATTGTGAGAAATAGTGTGTTTTAGGACCTGTGATTACGAGGACACGTCCACATTTCTGCTCCACTAAATGATTCAATGCCAATTTACATCCGCCTAAATTATCGGATTCAACACAGGCAATACCTGCATCACCAACAACAGGGCTATCTATTATCACTATATTTTTCGCATGTTTTTTTATCTTTTCTATATCATTTTTACAGAACTGCCCTGCCAGAATTGCACCGCACATACCATTAATTGATAAAATAGTTTGAAGCCTTGGGAAAGATTTATCAAAATTCTCCTGCCAATGAACATGTAAAGGACAAAGACCAAAATTTGCGGCCTCTTTCTCTGCACCTCGTGCAACATCACAAAAAAATTCATCTGCATTTTGAGTATCTGCTCCGAAAATTAAAGCAAAACAACTACTCGCAACTGAGCGAAGAGCATCTTTACTTCTCATGGAACGCGCTGCAGCGGAAGGAACATATCCAAGAGCAGCGATAGTTTTTAGAACATGTTTACGAGTTTTTTCACTAACAGACCCATTGCCTGTCAGAACTCTGGATACAGTCATACTGCTAACTCTTGCCTTAGAAGCCACTTGTGAAATAGACACTGACATTTTTACACCTGAATAATGTTATCGTTAACGTTAATATACAACAATCCAAAAAAAAATCAAATAAATATCTACGTATTTACATGATTTGTGTAGGCAGGGAAAAAAATCTTATGTGCTGGCAGTGAGGCTAGCTGCAAGTTGAATGAGACATTGACCCATTCGCATAGTTCTACTACCAGCCGAACATTATTTTACTTCTTATAAACTCAATATACTTATCTTCATTAAGCATAATTACAAACTGATTAAAACTACTAGCTAACGTCAGGCTTCTCCATAAAGAGCTACAATATACTATGTTTCTAACAGATACGGCTTTCTCTTAGGTACTTCTGTAACGGCAGAATATGTATTTCCTGTTCCAATTGGTCTATGTCTATATCCTCTGAAACTACGGTAATCATCATTCTGCCATCATGTTCCATGAGCTTAACATCAATTTTTCCACCATACCTGGCAAAAAGTTCTTTTAGTATTAGCTGATTGCCATCAAGGTGGTAAATTCGACTTTCCAGATTTAGGGTGCATGCAATCCAGCGAGGGTGAAATCCGAATTCCACTGTAGAAGTACGCGTCCCCGCTTGAATAAGAATATTTCCATCTCTATCATAAATAATCGATTCCCATGGAAATGCACAAATCAATGGAACTCCGCTGCTAAAAGCCCAAAACTCCATCAATTTCCCTCCATAAGTATAGGAAGGAAATACCATCAGATCAATGCCTGCAGAAATATAATTCCACAGTAAGTCCTGATAGTTACAATCAAAACAGATCGCAGTGCCTATTCGCATTCCATCCAAAACAATCGGCTGCTGCAATGCTTCTCCCGGCCGTATGCCTAAATTTCTTTCTGCACTTGTAGGAACAGCTTTACGATATTTCCCAGCCACACTGCCGCTTCTATTTACATAAATCGTGCTGTTATATAAACGACCATTGTCATTTTCAATGATTGATACGCAAATATTAGTTGAAAAATCTTTTGAGATTCCAGATGCCATCTGAACTGTAGGGCCGCTTATGGATTCGGAGGCACAGAAGTTGTGTTTGTCGAAATCAGGAACGATAGTTGTCTCAGGCAATACCAGCAAATCCGGACTTTGCTCTTTTAATAGTTCTATAACATGGATTCGGAGTAATTCGCGGCGTTTGTCGATAGTGTGGTTTAAATCCGGTTCAAAACAACTGGCAGCTACTCTATATCTTTTGAACTTCATAATCCTCTTTCATTTTTTTTATTCTAAGTTTGCATTTTGCGTCTTTGCAATTACTCAGGTCTATTTCATAATTAAATCCTAAAGGTTCAAGGACTCGTCTGTAAAGAGTATCGCAATGTTCACAATAATACTCATAAGGCTTAATATGTTTTTCTTCCAATAATCTCCCCATGCTAGGACAGTAACGCATGTCAATTTCAAAAAGCCCGGTATCTTCGTCAAGGCTCATTTTGAAATCGGCTGCTTCTTCGGTAAGGCTGCGGCTCCAATATTCAAAACATCCTGCCAGACCTTTCTTCTCTGCTAACTCTCTTAGATTACCTAAAAAATTATCCGAAAGGATTTCCCAAAATCTGAATACCGCTTCCTTGCCGCCCTTTTCATCGAGAAACTTGAAAAGTTCGCTATATGCAGGTATAAATTCTGTACAGGATATCATAAATTAAACCTTTCTACATCTTGTAGCTTGTTCAAAGTTTTCTATCCAGACTTTTTGAACACATTTACCTTCACCAGATTTATATTCACACGTGAATTGATAGCCCGCGTCATTGCATATTGTCTTATTGACGATAACAGTCGTTTGACAATATCTGTCTGTAAAAAACGAACCCGTTTTTTTGAGATGTGCTATCGCTGGGCATTGTTTTACTTCACAAATTAATTTATCATTTTCACAATAAATATTAAATTCACCTTGTTCTTTTTTAAATATATTTTTCCAATGGCTTCGCAGTGCCTCAAGACCTTCTCTTTTTAACTTCTCCGACAATGGCTTAAAATATGTTTTGCCAACCTGAATTAAATATTCTTCAGTCGCTTTTTCGCCAAAATTATCATCCAGATATTTAATGGCATAACATAACGCACCATGAAAATCTTTGTGCAGATATTCATTATCAGACTGTTTACAATCGATAACTTTTATTTTATCAGGCATACTTCGTTATCTTTCTCTCTTCATAAATGGGAATATAACATTATTATCCATTATACCTTTTTCCTTGAGTTTGCTCTTGATAGCATACATCCAATCGGTCAAAAGGTCATTACCAAGCATATCATCCATATCTTTGCGGAACCGCTGCTGAAGCTTGAAAGATTTTAGCTGGTCTTTTTCAACTGTTGCCGCATTATACAATTCCACAAGAGTATCTACAAACGCTGTTCCGCCGCCTGTGATTACGCCATCTGCACCCATCAACAGACTGATGTCATACACATTTTCATCGCCCTGTAATATCTGACATGGCCTTTTGTTGACATCTGGATATCTTCGCAAAAGTTCGGTAAACAGATATATATCTCCACTGGAATCCTTAATGGCTTTAATTTGCGGAACCTGCATAATCTTGAGGATTGTATCAAGATTTGCTTTGTTGCCGGTTGCGCCTGGACAGTGATAAAAAACCATCTGGCAATCAAGTTCGCTGCTAATCTTTTCTACCGAATTCAACAAGCTATCCGGATGAGGAAACCTATAATAAAACGGCGTCGTCATTACCATATAGTCGGGGTTAAGTTCTTTGAACTTTTTGCCTAACTCAATCATTCTTCTGGTGGAAACTTCTGCTATACCAGCAAGAACTGGAACTCTTTTCTTTGCGTGTTCTACCGCGGTCTTAACCACTACAAGCTTTTGGCTGTCAAGCAGTGCAGGACCTTCACCCATATTACCTAATACGAATATTCCGTTTGCACCCTGTGTTATGACATAATCAATGAGCTTTATTAATGACTGAATATCAACATCTTCATTTTCAAGCAAAGGTGTTGGCAATGCTGTTATAATTCCGCTTAACTTTGACATTTCTCTAAAACCTTTCAAGTTTTTTATTATGCGTGAAGACCGCCGTCCATTAGAATATTTTCGCCTGTGATATATGATGATGCCTCGGATGCCAGAAATACCACTACACCTTTTATATCGTCGTTGTTAGCTAATCTGCCCAGTGGAACTTTTTTATTATACTTTTCCACAAATTTTTCATTCTGGCCTGCATATAAACCGCCCGGACTTATGCAGTTTACCCTGATTTTTTTAGGACCGAGCTTTCTTGCCAAATACTTGGTTAATGCTATCATGCCGCCCTTATGGAAATGATAATCCGGAGGTGAGTCCATTTCTGTGCCTTCATATAACGAAAAATCGGGACCAAACATGCCCTGCATGGAGCCTATATTAACGATAGAACCTCCGCCTCTTTTTTCAATCAAATCAGACATTTCACGAACGATATCAAACATGCCCGTTGCATTTATATCCATAGATGTTCGCCAGCATTCGAGAGGGTCAATATATCTCTTCATAGGTCTGGCAACTGCATTGTTTATAAATATATCAAGGCCGCCAAAGACACTCTCAATTTCATCTTTGAGCTTTGTTATTGATCCATGTTTAGCCTGGTCAACATATCTTGCATGAGCATCAAGCCCTCTTGCCTTAAATTCGTCAACAATCTTTTGGGCGTTATCAAGGCTAGTTGAAGCTGTTATTACAGTACCACCGCATTCCAGAAGTGCCTCAAATATGCACCTTCCGTACAAACCCGCCCCACCAGTGATCAGGATTACCTTATTTTTTAATGAAAACATTTCAACAGTATGCATATAATAGTTTTTCCTATATATTTGCAGAGATTGATAGTTTAGCTTCCAAATATTACCCTTAAAACATTTTTACAACTTTATTCTATCTTTAATTTGAACCAACGGATATTTGAAACACAATCTTCATAGCACCAGAAAGATACAAAAATAATTCCATCTTTCATATATGTTATGCAAGGTGCGCCAAAACGTAGCACATTGAAATTATGTGACATGTTTTCTGTTGAATCTGTTAGCCCCGAAGATTGATGCCCCCAAAGAGGCAGCTCAGCTTCATTGATCCATTTACTTCCTTTCAGCTGACTTACATTCGCCCATAATCCAGGCTTATCTATTCGGCGATATATACATAAGACCCTGCCATCATTCAGTATTAACGGTGTAAGAGTCTGCCCCATCAATCCTGTTGATGCAGGTTGTGACCATGTTCTGCCTCCATCTGCGCTCAACGAATATTGATTAGGCATATCGCATTTAGTTATATCGTCATAGGCCCATGCAGTTGCGATCAGCCGGCCATCCGGCAATTCAGAGATTTTTGATTCCCAAAAAAATGTCTTTCCTTTAGGTTCATTCATTACATCAATATATTGAGACCAGGTTTGTCCCTGATCGTTTGAAATTATTGCTATCATTCGGATGCCATTGGGGCAATCGCCATCCCATCCCGGCCAGGTCTGTGTTGGAATTATCCACCGACCATCACTGAGAATTGTAACTGGGCAGCACATTTCAAATGCAGGACCAATCAAAGGAGGATTTATTCTTTGGGGTGTTGTCCATTGTTTCCCTTTGTTTTTTGACCTCAAAAGCAAAAGTTCAGTAGGTACAAAACCAAGAGTTTTTTCATTTGTCAAACCTTCATTTAAGTGGGCAGTGCGATCATGGCGAATCATGAAAATCACAAGACTATCGTCCCGCAGTGCTGTCAATCTTGCACAATTTGAATGCGAATTAGATGAATCTATAAAAATTGATCCTTCATTGCGCCAAGTTTCCCCATTGTCATTTGAGCGAAAAAGATATGTATTAAGGTCAGCTGATTCAAACGCCTGACCAAGAACAACAGTTGCTACCATTGAACCATCGGAAAGAACTGCAACTGAAGGAAAATACGCATGAATGCTTTGTACATGAGGTCTGGGATTACGATAAAGCACTCCTGTTTTATAATTTTTAATCGGGTTCATTGTTTTCACCGTCACTATTCTGATATTTGGATCAAATTGCCAGCTATATAAAAAGGGTCAGCTTCGGAGCCAAATCGTTCTAATAATTTTTTATTGTATAAATGAAAAACTACATAAACCTGGTTTTCGGAAACAGGTAAAAAACATGGATACCCTGCCATCCCCTCGGCAGGCCGCCACGCTTTTTTAAGATCATCCTCAGACCACTTTACATTGCTGTAAAGTTTTTCAAATTCCCCAGTAGGATCTTTGAGATGACATATTAATTTCCAGCTGTCTCCATTATCCTTGCTTGCGGCAATAGCTATACCTGGAGCATTGCCTGCATCACGAAAAGCAAAAAGTAATAGACCGTTAGGCATACAATATAATGCAGGTGATCCGCCTGCAAGTTCCAGTTGTATTGGCATTGTCCATGTTTTACCATTGTTCGATGATTTTATTTGCCAGAATTTTTTTTCAGGTTTTTTATCCGTTCGCGCAATCGCAACAAGAGACTTGTCCTTACAGACAACAACTGCTGTTTCATTAAAAATTAAGCATTCTTTCTCGCCATTGGG
>MHYA01000070.1:34027-46597 GCA_001825675.1 Planctomycetes bacterium GWF2_42_9
GGCTCCAGCGACCCCAAGGCCAAAAAAGGTCACCGTTGGGAAGCTTTACAAATGAACCTTGTGCAAAGTCGTTAGGGCTATTTGGGTCGTTGAGTCTTTGACGCTCATCAAATGTTAATCCATTATTGGTACTTACAGCATAAAAAAAGTGATAATACCTTTGGCCATTATCAGCTAATTCAACATCTGTTATACCAGCGGCCAAACGCCCATCAGGAAGTGACTGAATCATTCCCAGCAATTGACTTTTAGGCAAATGACTTTTCATTGATAAATACGGTTTAGACCAGGTTCTACCTTGGTCAGAAGATCTTACAAAATTAGTTGATGCGCCAGTGATCATGTCATTTTTATCAAACGAACACACAATCCAATCACCATTTTCAGCTTTGGCAATCCATGGTACCAGGCCAGGTAATGTATCACTTACAATGTCGGCCCTAATAATGTTGAGTTTAACAAATTCTTCAGGCTGAGAAGATTCCGCCTTGCAGCCAGTGATTACAAAGACAACCAAAAAAAATGAAAATCGTAATATTCTTTTTGCCATACACACTCCTCTGAATGACTATAATATTTTCGCCGCATGAAGAAATTCTTTAAGTTGGCCAATTTCCCTGTCGTTTAGGCTATAATAAGGCTTTCTTCGCCAGCGTTTAGCTATGCCGAAAATCTCATATACGCCATGCATACCAGCATCAAAACCTCCCTGCAATCCGCTTATAAAGTTAAAGTAAGGAAAGTCATAATCTCTGATTATGTTCTTTGCTTTAATAATATCGTTGGATTGAATAGCCGCCCAATAAGCATTTGCAATTTGAGGCTTAAACGTTATGAATGTCGACAGATAACCATCACAGCCGTATGGATGAGTATTCAAATGGTGCTGTTTTTGCCCACCTGCAATAACTGCCCATTTATCATGAACCAATAGAGCCATCTCACGGGCAAAATTATTACACATATCATCTTTAATCGCAACTATACCATCAACTTTTTCAAGAGCTAATTTCAAAGTCGTAAGCCCAAAATTAGTTCCTCTCTGGATAAATATATTTGTCACTACCATAACTGGAATAAATTCTGCTGCAGCAGCATAATGATCTACAATCGTAGCCGGCGTAGAGGAATGCCCCCAATCAGGAGGCAATACCATCAGGACATCAGCACCAAGTTCTCGGCTATACTTTGCAAATTCAACTGTTTTAGAAGTGTTCCATATATTTGTGGCAGCACAAACCATCGCGCGGCCAGCAGATTGTTCGATAACGACCTTTGTGATTTCGGCAATTTCATCGTCGCTCAATACAGAAAAGAGGCTATCTCCTTGAGTTATGAGCATCGTCCTGCTGCCTGCATTTACTGAAAAATCAACATACGTCCTTAAACTTTTGTAATCAATTGTTCCATCCTGATTAAAAGGAGTACGTATGGAAGCAACTGGACAACTTAAATACTGGCGAATTTCGGCTTTATTCATTTAATTTTTTTCAATAAGAATATAAAATATATTAAACTTTATTTAGCTGAAAGCTTTTCACCGTGTTGAGAGTTGGAGCGTGAAAATGTTTTTTGAAAACTTCAACAGGTCTGTTTAGTTTGACTGATTCATGAGCTGCCAGTATTGTTTTAAGAGTTGTTTCTGCTTCCTCCAGTGTGCAAATAAATGGCTCGTGGTTATCAACTGCTCTGAAGAAATTTTCAAATTGCATTCTGTGATAATCATCACGGTCTAAGCTCATTTTTGGCGACCAGACATATTCCCTATGCGGCTCTTTACAAATACCTATAGAATGAGTCGTCCCATCAAATTTCAGCACGCCTTCTGTCCCGACAAAATCAAACATTATCCCATAAGTTCGCTGAAATTGGTTAAGTGCGAGTGTACCGATAGCATCAGAATTCTCAAATGTCATAATGCTGCTGACTGTATCTTCTACATCAACGCCTGGTAAAACCAGATGACGAGCCATGCAATATATGCTTTCAATCGGCCCTACACACCACTCAATATAATTAATCATATGTGAAACAGCATCATGCAGAGCGCCGCCGCCTTTGCTCAAGTCATTATAATATATTTCTTTATAATCAGGGCGGTAAAAAGGATAATCGGAACCTACTACAAAAGAAACGCTCTTCACATAACCGATTTCACCGGAAATGATTTTTTCCCGTAAAAGGTTCAAAGCCGGCATGCTGCGATATATATACGCAACACCAACTGTCTTATTCTTTTCATGCGATAAAGCAATTAACTTCTGAATCCCTTCCAAAGATAATGCAAGCGGCTTCTCACATAAAACATGGCAATTTGCTTGCAGGGCATTGTTTATCATCGAAACATGCAAATGTGCTGGCGTGGAAATTACAACAGTATCAAATTGTTCTAATTCGATGCTGCTCCAGATATTATAAATATCAGAAATTTTATAAGTATTTTTTAATCTGTTAAGTAAGTCTACATTAATATCGCAAATAGAAAGTTCGACATCACTAATACCGCTCAAAACACGAATATGTCTTTCTCCAATACCTCCGCATCCGACAACAAGTACTTTTCTTTTCATGGTTGCAATCCATCATTTAGTTTAAACAGAATAATTATTATCAATTTGCACATCTTGGGTCAGCACTATTTGAACAGTCAAGATAACCTGAAACATCAGGGTTAGTTGTGAGCAGCCAACTTTGAGCAAAAATCGCAAAATCTGCAAGATCAACACTGCAATTTTTATCCATGTCCGCCAAAAGATAGCCGCGGTCACCACAAGCAAACAAGTTATTATAGTGAATCACATTACCTGCACAATAGGTTTTTTCAACCCACGGTAAAGTAGAATCTCCTGCATAATAAGACATGTAAATATCATTTGCGTTAAGTTTTGTGAATGTTGGATAACCGGTGCCGCTTGTGCGATTGGCTCGCGGATCAACTGCATTAAATGCAAACTGGAAATTAACTCCGTCTGTTGATATATATACGCTAGTCCAGTTGCCCGATGAGGAGAGTCTTCGGCAGCCCAACATTATAGTTCCATCAGGCCAATCCACCAAAGCAGGACTATGGCCAGGGATTCCCATCAACTGGGGAACCGTCCAAGTATAACCGTTATCAAAGGATTCACAATAATACAATTGGCCATTCGAATATGCAAAACCACTTGAATCCTGGTCTGTACGGGCAACTGCAAGAAGTGAATTATCTGCACGTTGAACGATTGATACTTCGTTAAAATATTTACGGCTTGTTTCACCTGGAAGAGGATCAAGAAACGCGACTTCAATAGTTCCCCACGTCGCTCCTCCATCTGTACTTCTCCAGAACCCACACGGGACATCATAAGGAGATACTCTCTTAAGCATATACCCAGGCAGCAGCCAATCTCCATTGGAAAGAGTTATTATTTCAACAGATAACGCCGCTAATCCGGAAGCATCTGTTGGGATAACGACCGGAGGCTCTGGAAATGTCTGCCCATTGTCGGTACTTGTGTAAACTTTTAGAACTGATGTATAATTTGAAAAATCTCCAACTGCCAAAACATCCATTACAGCTAAAACAACGTTGCCATTTGGACTCATAGATAAATAGCCACCAAGACTCCCCCACTGCCCATGGACAGATGTCATTACTAGGTATGGCGTTTGATTCCAGGTCTGGCCATTATCGATGGAACGTACAAATTGAAGACGTCCGCCTGGACGCGCATCGCCTGTTTCAGAAAAACAGCAGATTAAATCGCCTGCAGATGTTTTGATAGTAGAAGGATTGAGAGCTTGGGATGAATCAAAAATAACGTCAGAACGAACAATCGAGGAATCACTAACTGTCGCATATATATCAGAAGATATTGCCTGACAAAAAATAACAAAAAGTAAAATCATCTTAAAAACTTTTGAGTTTTTCATGAAGCTATCCTTAGAGTTTTTTAAAGTACAAACCTAATTCTTATGTTTACTCATACAAAAGATCATAATTAATATTCCACATTCCATCCTTCTTTTTTACTCCATTTTTCCTCGGTAAGACTTTCAGAGTGCCCATCTGCAAATGTTACATTTATTTTCTTGCCTTTATCATGGTTAAAACCTGCGCCATTGAAATGATGCGATTTGTCCATACTATCTTTAATTCCATTTTTGTTTATATCATATACAAACCCCCAATACCGCCTGCCCACCCTCTGGTAAGCCTGATAAATCAGTGTGCTTGGATAATTGGCCCAATAACCGCTATCGCTGTCCATAATTGCCATAAGCCCTGCCGGTTGTTTTATTTGACTTAACCTTGTCGGACCAGGCCATTCCGGATCATTATATAAAGAAGCATATCTGAAAAGCGTCCCGTAGTTTGTTCCGTAGCTGATCTTGTAGTACTTCATATCTTTTATGCTCACGTGCGAAGGACAAATAAAAGGATGTGTACTAACAGTGTTTTTTCGGGGATCAGGCTCAAATTTATAGCTTTTGTCTTCAAGATATTTCGCAAGACGAAAAGGCCAACTTGTCTTATGCAGTGCCTCGCCTTGAGCAGAATCAAAGGAAGTAGTCCCTATACTATGATGATCAGCTTGTGGAGGATGCTTACCGTTATTTGATTCGGCATAAAGAACAAATGCCAGTCCTACCTGCCGAAGATTACTTTTACAAACAACCATCTTTGCCTGATCTCTGGCTTTTTGCAATGAAGGTATTAATACCGCCAGCAGCATTGCAATAATGGATATTACCACAAGAAGCTCAACTAAAGTAAAGGCTTTGCGATGTTTGCAGAATTTCATCATGCCACCCTGTATTTAAACAATATTGGTTTTCAAACTTTACGGTGCAGAGTGGATATTTAACACCCTGCACCATAAATTAACTGTCTATTTTAATTTAACTACTTACGTCTAACCGACAAAACTAAACCACCGATACCAAGCAAAATCATTGTTGTCGGCTCTGGCACGATTGGTGCCCACGCATTTTTGTCATCCCAACGGATGTAATCCACAGCAACCTTAGACTCTTCAAAACCCGTCATATCCCCAAAACGGAACTTAGAGCCGGGATACTCAGGAAAGTTTGGTGCATCATCAATTATCAAAACACCATCCCGATATAAATCGAACTTCTGGCCTGCACTTGAATCGTATACATTAGCCACAATGCGGAAAGTATGAAAGTCAGTTTGATTGTCCATATCAGCCACTACGACATTATTAAGATAAACTTTATTGTGCCAAACCTGTAACAAAATGGCCGAGTTCTCATCATACCACTGAAACCAGGCATTATATGCACCCGAATTGTTCGCGAAAGATTTCATCCTGATTTCCATTGTATAACCGCCAAGGAAATGAGGATTCCATGATGTTCCGGCTCCACCAGCCAGTGTCCACCATCCTGAATCGCTATCTTGACCATCAGAATCCGTATCCATCGTCATAATTCCATCGCTTATTGATGCATAACTGCTTTCCGCTGTTCCATTGCCGCTGCTGTAAACATAAGGTCCAAAAGCACTCGGCAGTACATTTGCCTCGTACTTATAGGGAAAAGCACTTGAATCAAGTGTCGTCGCAATTGAACTGCCATTTGCTACAACTAACATAACTATCAACAACAAAACTATTTTTACATTCTTCATTTTCTACCCTCCATAAAACATTATATCTACAAAGCAACACACTCTGCACGATCGTTTTTATTAACTATTGACATATTTCCGAATTAGCAGGATTTATGCAATCAACAAATCCTTCAATTTCCGGATCGGAACCAAGGAGCCAGTTTTGAGCTAAAGCTGCGAAATCAGCAAAATTTGTAAAACCGTCTTCATTAATATCGGTAACCAGATAAGCCGGTGCATAAGCACCTGTAAGATCAAGTCTAATATAATCAATCTGAACTTTTATATCTGTCCCACCCCCTAAGCCGGCTGCATCACCAAACAAGAAAGAATCCTGATTATATGACGAATTAGCAGGAGAAGCGTAACCTTTTACTATCAAAACATTATCGAGATATAAATCATAAACGTTTTGAATGTCTTCGACAGCACCTGGATTTCTTACAACACGCAAGGTGTAGAATTTATTCGTAAAATCGCCGGTATATAAATGGTTTGGTGTGCTTGAATTTGCCGCTGTTATTTTATTAGGAAAAACCTGAATGCAATTGGACTGACCATGAAGTCCTTCCTGAAAATACAACCAGAAAGCAAATTTACCATCAGGAAAATTAGCGTCTTGGGGTATCTGTATGGCGTCCACTTTAAACCTCGCTTCAACAGTATAACCCACTGCCATATTTACATTCCATGGATTTTGCGGCTCACCAAAATTATAAAACTCATCTGCAAAATCACTGTATTCGCCCGGTAAACTATAATAAGCACCTTCTGTAGCACTTGGGCCCTTGGCAGTATCAATCGTAAAGATGCCGTCGCCTACACTGCAATAATAAGTCTCGTAATCAGTCCCTCCGGAAAAACCCCTTTCCCATCTTGGAATTGTTCCAATATCTGAAGGAAATAAATCTCCTTCATACTTGTATTGAAAATCCAATGAGTGTTTATTAGCTGCATCAACAACCGAACTCATAAAACTGATCGCTAAACACAGTGACAAAACTTTTATAATCATATTATTATACATATGGCCTCCCATACCTATTTTTTAGAAATAAGTTAATTTTGGTTTATTTACAAATATCCAAATTGGCTGGATCGCTACAATCAACATAAAATACACTATCCGGATTTGTTGACAACAACCAGCTTTGTGCTAAGGTCGCTACGTCTTCAATATTGACGACACAGTCTTTATTGAAATCTGCCTGCAGATAACCTGCTATGCCACAGGATGGTGGTAGCCATGCATTACCATCGTCCCAGCGAATATAATCGATTTCAACATTAGACTCTTCAAAACCTGTCATATCGCCAAATCGGAATTTAGCGCCCGAAAAATCGGCAAAATTTGGAGCATCATTAATTATCAAGATACCATCACGATACAAATCAAATCTTTGATCCGCGCTGGCTGCATACGCATCAGACACAATCCGGAAAGTGTGGAAATCAGATTTGTTATCCAGGCCCGTTACTAATATGGTATTTAGATAAACTTTGTCATGCCATACTTGTAATAAAATAGATGAATTAATGTCAAACCACTGGAACCAGGCATTATATGCCCCGGAATTATTAGGAAACGATTTCATCCTCACCTCAATTGTAAAAGGCCCGACTGCTGCCGGATTCCATACCGTTCCGTTCCCGCCTGCCAGTGTATACCAGGCACTGTCACTATCTTGGCCATCTGTATCACTATCAAGTTTCAAAATACCATTGTTTGCAATGGCATATTCGCTTTCTAATGTGCTAACGGAGGAACTATAAGTGTAATTAGGACTCCCAGCACTTGGCAAAACATCTGCTTCGTATCTATAAGGATAACCTGCTGATTCGCCCGGAGTAACAGGCTCCCATGCATTACTGTCGTCCCAACGAATGTAATCGATTTCTACGTTCGATTCAGCGGAACCTGTCATATCGCCAAATTCAAATTTTGAACCGCTATAATTGGCAATATTCGGAGCATCGTTGATAATCAAAACGCCGTCACGATATAAATCAAATTTCTGATCCACACTAGCTGAATACGAATCCGATACTATCCTGAAGGTGTGAAAAGTAGAATGATTATCCAGACCGGTTACTTCAATCGAATTCAAATAGACTTTATTGTGCCAGACCTGTAGCAAAATGGCTGAGTTCTCGTCATTCCACTGAAACCATGCATTATATGTTCCAGAATTATTTGGCAGAGATCTGATCCTCACTTCAATTGTAAACGGCCCTGCCGGACCAGCATTCCACGATGTTCCAGTCCCACCTGTCATGCTGTACCACGCCGAATCATTATCTGCCCCATCAGAATCGCTATCCAGTTTCAAAATTCCATTGTTTGCAGTAGCATATTCGCTTTCTAATGTGCCAACACTGGAAACATAAGTATAAGCAGGGATTTCAGCGCTTGGCAAAACATTTGCCTCATACTTATAAGGAAACTGATCTGATAGTTTCTGCTCCCCCCTGGCAGAAACAACCAAACAAAACATTGCCAGAGTCAATAAAATAACTTTTCTTTTCATAACTGCCTCCTGATAAAAGTGAAATTAAATTTCAAAACTACAACCCCCATTGCATTTACCAATATTAGTAACTTCTAACAGTTGAAGGACCTGTTATTAGTTTTGGTTCATACATATCTATAGATACAGACTTTATCGGTTCGCCTTCAATTTTCTGCAATAGCGTTTCAACTAAAACTCTCGCTATCTCGCCCCTTGGCTCTGAAATAACTGTCAATTGAGGATTGACATACTCATTAGTTGGAACAGTATTCATAGCTGCAACTGCTACATCTTTGCCGACAACCAATCCAGCCTCCGCCAATGCGCCGTAAACAGCAGTAACACCATCGCCGCCGTCAAGCAACAGCGCAGTACGTCCATTTTGGACTCGTCCGGAATCAACAAAAGCCTTTACAGCATCGAATCTGGACATTGCGATTCGCTTTTCATATACTATTTCATTCTTGGAGTAGTCAAGGCCGGCGCAGCAAACATACTCTTTCCATGCACGCCAACTTCCTGTATCTCGTCTTTTAGAAGGCATCGCCTCTGCTACAAGAACTACATCCGTCCATCCCTGTGATATAACGTGTTCGATAAGATTTTTACCTGACTTATAATGATTCGTCACAACACCGTCAAACGGAACACTTGCAAGTAAAGGATCAAGCATACGAAAAATCATTGACCGATTACTTTGCCATATTTGCATATATTGGTCGTAACCATCCATTATAAAATCTAAAAACAACAAACCATCGACATGATGATTGTCTAAAGCGCTTGTGTATTTGGCAATTTCTGAATATTGGCGCTCTACTACTAGAGGCATTGCATTATAATTTCTTTTAATACATTCCTGAGAAACTAAACTAAAATACTCTGAAATGGGATGATGATTAAGAAAACTCGGAATAACCACTCCAATATTGAATGTCTTACCGGTTCTTAATCTTCTTGCCGAAAGGTTTGGAATATAACCAAGAGAATCCGCTACTTTGCGAATCTGGTTAATTCTGACTTGTGAGATTCTTTTTTTACAAACATCGCTTAACGCTGCGGACACCGTCGAAGGTGCGACTCCTACTTTCTGAGCGATTTGTTGAATTGTTACAGCCATTTTTAGAGATTTTCTTTTGTTATTTCCTAATAAGCTACAACTTACAACAATAAATTAGCAGAAACGATTCCCCTTGTCAAACATTAAAAATAAAAAAACACATATACATCTTTTACCTATAGCATAAACTACTCATTTAGAATGACTTATAGAAGATGATGTCAAAAAAAGATATTTACATCTTGACAATTTAAATAACTGACGTATATTACAAGGATATCGTTTTCCTATATTAGTGCTTTATCAACACCCCAAAGGACGATTGATGGTCAAATACAATCTTAGAATCATTGATGCAATTATCATTTTGGTTTACTTATTTCTCGCTGCCAGCATTTCTTATATAGTCTCCAGAAGGCAGAAAAATAAAAAAGATTTTATTCTGGCCGGCAAAAAAATGCATTGGTTCCCGGTAGCAATATCCGGAGTAGCCGCTGGTTTTAGTGCGATAAGCATGATGGGCGTACCAGGTTTCGTTATGGCTTATGATATGCGGTATCTGCCATCATTGTTCACTGGTATTTTAAGTATCCCTGTTGTTTTTTATTTTTTAATACCTTTTTTGTATAAGCTAAACATAGTATCTGTTTATGAATATCTCGAAATCCGTTTTTCCCCAAAAATCAGAATCTTTGCTAGTGCGTTGTTTATATTAACCAAGATTGGCTACCTTTCTATGGTTATTCTTACACCATCTATTGCATTATCAGCTGTTACGGGCATTAATTTAAATCTTCTAATCGCTATCTTTGGGCTAATTACAACTATCTACACTGTTGCCGGCGGTATGGAGGGAGTTATATGGACTGAACTTCTTCAATATTTTGTTATAGTTGGCGGTGTTGTAGCTTTGATATTATTTTTTATCTTCTCCTCTGTCGCCGGAAATGTTTCAGAATATTGGAGCGTAGCTTCAGAGGCGGGTAAAACAAAAATGCTGGATTTTAGTTTTGACCTCAAAAGTTTGTCTATATGGGCTTTGATATTAAATACAACTTTGATGGGCGTAGCCGCAATGTGCAACGACCAAACAAGTATTCAGCGTTTTTTCACTGCCAAATCCGTTAAAGATGCGATGAAAGGATATCTATTCTCTATCATTTTTGGAACCCCAATTGTGTTGGCTCTTTATTTTATCGGTGCCTGGATGTATGGTTTTTTTCACAGCAGCCATGTTTTACCTGCCGAACTTACCAATAAATACGACATGGTATTTCCATTTTTTGTCGCCAAATATCTGCCGGTAGGCGTAGCTGGAATTGTTCTCGCTGGAATTTTTGCGGCGGGAATGTCAACAATAAGCGACGTGCAGCATTCTTTGACTTCATTATTTATGGTCGATTTCTATGAACGTTTTACATCGAAATCTGAAAAAGGAAAACACTATGTGAAAGTTAGCAGGTTTGTGAGCTTTTTTTGGGGGGCTATGGCAATAGTGGGCGCCTTCTATGTTATGAACCTTGGAAACAGCATTATTGAAGTTACAGGTGTTCTTGCTGGCTTTCTTGCTGCACCTCTTGGTGGAATTTATTTTTTAGGTATTTTAACCAAAAAAGCCAACAATATTGGTGTTATAATAGGTGGTATCTCAGGGATAGTCGCAAATGTTGGCGCTTTTTTGCTGAATAAGCACGGAATCGTAGAAATTAATTTTAATTGGTATGCTGTTTTTGGAATTACTACAACGTTTACAGTTGGATATCTTACAAGTTTAATCTTTAGTTCTGCTACTAAAATCAGCAGTCTGCAAGCTTGCGTAATGGAATCAAAGTAATAATTTTTTGGAGTTTTATTCATGAGTAAAAACACCAGGATTAAGAAAAATGAAAGCAAATATACTATAGCGGACGATTTTTCTAAAATCACTTTGGAACAAACGTCACAAGGAATTATGTTAACAGAGCTTGCTTCCGTGAATGGTAAAAATTATCTAAGACAACCCACATTATTATGGGCTGTTGAAATGACTAATAAAGAAAAAGTGCATGCTCAACTTGAATCGGCCAAAATAATCCCTGCTTTTACCGAAAATGAAAACCAGGTGGAATTATCTTTTTCTAATGTTCCGATATCCCAAACAAAAGACAATGTCAACGTTTTGGTAACATTCACTTTCAACAGTCTCAAACAAATAGAATGGCGAATCTCTATTACACAAATACCCCGAGACTGGTCGGTTTTTAGAGTGAATTTTCCAAAATTCGATTTAGCTGTTGAACAGTCCGATGACTACACTTTTGTTGTGCCACTGGATAGAGGTGTAGCTTATAAGAATCCCCTTAATACCATTCCAACTGGTGGAATTATCGAAAAGAAAAGGATAAGGCATCGTCCTTACCCGAGCGGAATTTCCCTGCAATTGCTCGCTTTGCAAAGATTTGATGAATTGCTTTATTTCGCGGCACACGATCCTGTGCCTCACATAAAAACTTTTTACTTTGAACCAAATTTAAAGGATTCACTAATACATCTTCACCCATATACTGACACACCAATTCAGTACGGGCATGACTATCAATCTTTTACTTGGGTAACAGCCTGTACAAAAGGTGACTGGTTCACTGCCGCACAGATTTACAGAAAATTTGCACTTACTGCTTCCTGGACACAGCGAGGCCCTTTAGAAAAAGGAAAAAAAACGCCTTTCTGGTATCAGAATATTCCTATGGTCACGTTAAGACTGCTTCGAGGCCCAGGAGAAGATGTCAAAGATTTAATAGAAGAAAAAGAATTCATTGGTTTGCCCCTTGTATCTCATTATTATATGTGGCACAAGAATGCTTTTGATGCCGACAACCCGTTTTTCTTTCCTACTGTTCCTACTTTCCGCAAAGATATTGCTGAATTAAAGGAAAATGAAATTTATGTAATGCCTTATGTTAATCCTTACTCTGCTGATACATCCTTGCCCGAATGGGAATCAGGATTAAAAAATTCTGCCATGCAAATGACAGAGCAGGGTGATTTATCTGTTATAACCTGGAGTCAGGGACATACATTTGCAGGAATGTGCCCTGCTGCCCCATTATGGAGAAGGATTACAAATTTACTTGCTATGAGAATGTATGAAATGCAAATCAGGGCATTGTATTTTGATGAAGTCCCTGTCAGTTCACCACGCCCATGTTATAATACAGACCATGACCATGTACCTGGCGGCGGAGATTATTATTTTCAGGCATATCAATCTTATTTTAAGGCTATACGTGACGAAGCAGGAGATTTTTGCCAGGACCTGATCATGACAGGAGAAGGTAATGGTGAACCTTATATGCTTTATCTGGACGCTTTCCTAATAGGCAACTCAAACGATCCCCAAGCTG
>MHYA01000070.1:46616-47286 GCA_001825675.1 Planctomycetes bacterium GWF2_42_9
TTATCATGATTATATGATGGGTTTTGGCAGATATACCTTTACCGCTGAACTAACCGACGATAGATTTAATGGTGCTATCATATCAAAATATGCACAACAGTTTGTTTGGGGTACACAATTCGGTTGGTCAAGGCCCCCGCTTGCAGCAATACTCAGGAAGGATCGTAAAACAGCTGATTTCCTCAAACATCTCTGCCACGTCTGGGTCAATAATGCCGATTACCTTGTCAGAGGTAAAATGCTTAGACCTCTCGATTTGTCCGACCAAATTAAACCGGTAAAAAGAAGATGGGCTATGGCATGGAACGATGATAAGGGAACCGAAATTGAATTAATGCCGGTCCTCAATTCTATCTGGCAGATAGACGATGGTTCCATTGAAATAGTACTTGTAAATATAACAGATAACCCAGTGAATTTAAAAATTAGACTTTCATCACCGCAACAATTACTTGCTGAAATGATGGCAAATGGAGCAACCGAAGAAAGCATAAAGAAACTACAATCAATCGATTCTTATCCTATGGCTCAGAATACACATGGCATCCTTAAACAGATGGAAGATACAAAGGTAATAACATCGATCTGTGAAGGAGATTCCGAACACGGTTTCAGCGTGACGGTACCTGCACTAAAATGCGTGGTTATTGCTATTGCCAGCGATAAAAAA
>MHYA01000071.1:0-28175 GCA_001825675.1 Planctomycetes bacterium GWF2_42_9
CGTAAGGCCTGCTGGTCTGCTATATTTCCTTCAATCTCTATATCAGCAATATTCCAATGCTGTTCCCAAAAAGATACATGCTCTTCATATAGAACTTCAAAACCATCATCGATAGCACTAATAACATTATTTGAGGTTTCTTCCGATATATTTCCCAGAGATGTTTCTCTGCTGGTATAAAAGCAAACATGTTTATCGAAAACAATACGTTGCCCCATTTTAGAGTTTACTTTAAATTCAGATATAAATTTATTTTCATTAGAAATTTCTTTGTTGAGGTAATTTTCCGAACTTAAATTTATAGAATGCCCCAATGACATTCCAATAGTAAAATCACTTTTATCGGTTTTGTATAAAAATGTGTGAACACATTCATTAGTTTTATGAGATGATAATCTTGCATCAAGATGTTTAGAAATGTTTTTAACGTTATGATTAACAATGCTATTAAATGTAATATATTTAATATCAGTGATTGGCTCAACCTCATATCTGATAACAGCATTATGCAAACGAGTCATACTTACTAGTCTTGTAATTTTTACTTTTATCCGTTTTAAAGCAGGACTTTCCCATACAATTGAAGATGTTACTACCCCATACTTAAAATTTAGTTCCCGTCTATATTCCAACAACTTACCTTCGAATATATTGAAACGCTCACCGTCAATATCCAGGTTAATAATTCTCCAATCACAAAGATTGAGCATCAAATGGCGCTGTTGAGGGAAGCCAGGATACGATATTGTGTAATTAATAGGTTCATAATCATAGATGCCATTAATATACATTCCCGGATGTTCTAAACAGGAAAGATAATCATCATTTTGTTCATAAGTACCACGAAGTCCAATATAACCATTGGAAAGAGCAAACATGGACTCCCAATATTTAGCTTTCTTAATATCAGGATGTGTCTCGGCCAATGTCCATGGTTCCGCAATGGGCTTAAATATTTTGCCGGTTTCTAATAGATAATCTATTTCTATTTCATCAAAATTAATTATTGCATCAGACACTTTCTTTAATTCATTTGATGAACCAATCCCAACATATTTCATGCCTGCAGCACGAGCCGCTTCTATTCCTGAAACTGCGTCTTCGAAGACCAGGCAATGGAATGGATGGATTTCCAATTTATCTGCCGCCAAAGTAAATATTTCAGGATTGGGCTTTGCATTCTTTATATCATTGCCGGTAATAATAACATCGAATAAGTTTGTAATCTGAAGTTTATTAAGCACGATTTGAGTATTTCTACTTGATGAGCACAATGCAGTTTTGATGTTTGTAGCGCGAAGCTGATTAATAAATTCTAAAGCTCCCGGACAAATATCATCCTTACTGATTTTTTTCAGCGATTCCTTATAATAGATATTTTTTGTTTCAGCTAAGGTTTCTTTATCTTCCTGTGTAAGTGTAATCCCATTATGATCCAGAATTATCTGGAGCGAAGACGCTCGAGGAATTCCGCGTAGCTTGTTATTTAATTCTTCATCAAATTGCCACTTATTTTCCTTGGCTAACCTCTGCCATGCCAAAAAATGATATTTGTCTGTATAAACCACAACACCATCTAAATCAAATAAAACCGCCTGCACTAAATATTTCAACATCTTTGCAACCCAAGTAAAAAACTCAATAGTAACTTATTTGTAAAAAGCAGCCCAGATAACTATGATCTGGGCTGCCAAAATATACATTAACTCTAACAACGCCGATAATTAATTGCTAAACGTATACGCTCCGCGTTGATAACCTGCCATTGACGGAATGGTAATCGTATGAGTCCCTGTATTAACCGAAATATTGGGACTATCCGAAAACACTTTCGTATTGCTGGAAACACTCAAAGGCCATGATACTGTTACATTACTCTTTGATGTCGCTTCGGCATTAACAACTATCAGCAAATTTTGCGGAGAAGCTGTTCTTGTGAAGCATAAAGCATATACACCAGATGAAGGCGATGTAACTGCAACCTGAACCGTACTATCAGAGCCTGTAAGATACGATTTTATCGTATTAAACTCTTGTGCCAGTGCTATTATCCGTGTTGACTGGTCATTTTGATCTGCTATCCAGCCAGAACCATTTCGCAGAAATGAACATGTGTAGTCACCATTATCATCAAGTATAAACCATGAAATACCCTTAGAACCAGAAGCTAACGCCACATACATCTCTGCGGTCAACTGCGCCGGAGTCGGTTTTGGCTGACCTACGGGTGAAAATGAATGGGCCTGCAATAGTGTCCAAACAGGCTTGTCGTTTGAAACACTTTTAGCTGTCTTTATATCGTTTGCAATTCCATTAAGTGACGAACTAGAGCTCAAAACATAATATGGGTCTATGACCATGATATCACTATCACCAAGTAGCTCAAATTCTGCAGGGTTATTGCACATAATATAGGTAGGACGTGTAGGATCTACTTTCTTGGCTGCTTGAGATGCTAATCTGAGCTGATAATTAGTAAACATACCTGTATTGCCTGGTTCTTCAGAGATACCGTAGCAAACACGACCTTGGTCAAGAATACCCTCTGCAATATAATTCGGTATACCAACCGTCGGAGATTGATAAATCAGCAATAACGACGGGTGCCTCAATCCATAAGTCCATGCAGAAGCATTATCCCACGCATAATTAAATCCATCGCTCTGCATCATTTGCATAGAATCTGTATTTGTTACATTAAAGAAACCAAATGGGAAGAAAGAAGTCCCATCAATTTGCATAACACCGCTGCCGCTGAACGTCACATCTATCGGGCTGGAATTATTTGTGCTGACCGTGGCCACCTGCTGTGCAATTGTCGGGCCATCTGTAATACGAGCAGTATGCGACATACCTGCCCACATCAAAATATTTTCCATCAAAACGGCATCAAGTCCATATCCTTTGAAATAATTTGTAACAATCACTCTTCCGCTACCAAGCGTATCACTCCACATCGTAGGACGATCATTCTTGTTTCTAGCAAGAACCGAACCATTCACTGGGACTGTAAGACCGCCGTTAACAAAATCTGGGGCACTCGCGAAAGCACGGCCGACATTGTAGGCAATAACCTCTACCCCATCAGTTAAAGGATGTGGGGTCAACAAGCTCGAATCTATCTGTGCTGGCAAACCAGAGAGACGGTCATTAACCGTAAGCTGCCACGTTGATTGAACATTTGACAACCAGGCAATTGGAGCTTTGTCGGAACGTACGCCTTCCATAATCAGCAAGCCCCCGCTTTGTATCCAGTTCCGCAATGGCGTATATAAGCTGCTCCAGCCCGAAGGAAGCGGTGAGTTGGCATAATAAGCACTAAACATTATTATGTCGTAATTAGATAGTGTCGAACACCATACAGCGACATTCTGCGTATCGAGTTCTGTAACATCACAGCCTGTTAAATTGAACTCTGATAGCCATAAACTACCCGGTTCATATCTCTCATATTTGAAGTCGCTTCTGATTAAAGCTACCTTGGGTACATAATACTTACTGCCTTTAACAAGCGGATCGCCGCTTTCTAACCATTCGTCTGCCAGAAGTGCAAAATCTTCAAAGTCAACTTTGCAATTACCATTAATATCTGCCTCATTCCAACCCAGCCCGCCACAATCATCCATGGTCCCACTATTTGTACCATCAACAAAATGGGAAGAAGGGCCTACATAAACATCATCAATCATCCACTGGCCGGTATGTGACCATGTGTCTGTCGAAGTACGGAATGCAAATGTCTGCATATAGCCATAATTATAACCATTTAACGATGCTGTGGTAGCTTTATAGACACCATCCACATAAACATTATAATTACCTGTATATATCGTATCGTGCGATATCCCACTACTGTCAGTCCAAGCATAATTAGTTGTCTCATGTTCAAATGATATTGTGTGCCATTCATTTCTTGACACACTGCAAATCGAAGTACCATCGCAAGCAATAGAACCATCGCCCATTAGCTGCATATGAATTCCTTCAACATTACCTACAACACCCGATATCGTTACAGCTCTGCTCATAGCCAAAGGATCTGTCATCCAAGAATAGAAAGCAAATTCAAACCATTTAGCAACCTTGGGCGAACCCATATTAAGCCATGCGGTATTCATGTTATACTGATATAACATCTGAGTTCCGCTATTGGAATATCCAGCCCAATTTACAACTGCTCCTGATTGCTCCTCAACCCACTGATAAACATTGTGCCAGGCAGGTGTTCCTTGACCGTTAAGACTATTCTGACTACCATCGTTAGCAACAAAGGCACTCCCCTGTTCTCCAGGCTCAAATCCGCAATGATAGTAATTGTCAAGTACATTCAGCCAGGAATCAGCAATTATATCTAAATCCTTCGTATCAACAATACAATCGCTATTAAGATCTCCGCTCAACTCCAATCCCATTTTTATTGCGGTACCGCAATCCAATGGTCCTTTGTACTTCCACTCATCGCCAAGATATACGCCATCAACAAACCATTCACCGTTATTTGCCCATGTGGGAGATGATGTACGAAATGCAAAAACTCCTATCGAACTATATAGGTTACCGGATGTCGATATCACTGTTGCTTTATACACACCGTTCAAATAAACTTTATATGTACCGGTATATATTGTATTATGCACAACACCGTCTAAATCCGTCCAGGTATAATTGCTAATCTCATGTTCAAATGAAATCGTATGCCACTGTTTATTTACAAAATCACCGATATAAACCCCGTCACAAGTAATGGCGCGGGTTCCACAGGTAAGCTGCATATGGATTCCTTCTGCATCTCCCATTACACCTGCTACCGTTACTGCTCTGCACATAGCTTCAGGGTCGTTATCCGGAAAATACGGCATAAAAGCAAATTCAAACCATTTTGCAGTTGTAATATTGTATGCTCCCAAATCAAGAACCGCAGATTTTAATCCAAACTGATATAAGCCTTGAGTTCCCGTAAAGCAATAATCCGGCCCCCAATTCTGAATCTCTCCGGCTTGCTCGTCCGCCCATTGAAATACTCTGCCCCATGATGGTGTTCCCTGTCCATAAAGGTCCCCGAGAGCAAAGGCACTGCCTTGCTCATTCTGCTCAAAATTACATGTATATACAGGAGTGCCTGCATATAAAGATGAAACTATCAATCCAAGTAATAATATGTACCTCATTATCGTTCTCCAAAAAATTCTTGAAACCGTTCTTTGATCGGCACCTTACATCAAATCATCAGAAATATATATTTGCTTTAAAACCATGCATCAGCTACAATGTATTTGTGTCTTTATGACACAACTTGCTTGTTAGCAGGTGCGGATTTTACGCACCTGCTAACCCTTCACACATTTTCTAATTTTAATTTCTTCGCCTGATTAAAGACAATCCGCCGCCCACGAGTAACAATGCCATGGTTGCCGGTTCAGGAACAAAAATTGACTGATCGCCTACACTGACATCATCAATCATCCATTGGCCGGTATGCGACCATGTGTCTGTCGCAGTTCGGAATGCAAAAGTTTGCATATCACCATAATTATAACTATTTGCCGATACTGCTGTTGCTTTATATATGCCATCTACGTAAACCTTATAGGTACCTGTATATATTGTATCGTACGATATCCCGCTGCCATCAGTCCAATTATAACTAGTGGTCTCATGTTCAAACGATATCGTGTGCCATGCATTAGCTGAAACACTGGTTACCGCAACACCATCGCAGGTAATAGAACCATTGCCCATCAATTGCATATGGATACCTTCTACACTGCCTATGCTACCAGTCATTGTTACAGCCCTGCTCATAGCCAAAGGATCTGTCATCCAGGAATAGAAAGCAAATTCAAACCACTTGGCAACCTTTGGAGAACCCATATTAAGCCATGCGCTGTTTAAACCATATTGGTATACCATCTGGGTTCCGCTATTTGAATAACCAGCCCAATTTACAACTGCACCAGATTGCTCCTCGGCCCATTGAATAACCCTACCCCATGCAGGTGTCCCCTGACCATAAAGGCTATTCTGACTGCCATCGTTAGCAACAAAGGCACTTCCCTGTTCTCCAGGCTCAAATCCAGTGGAATAATAAGTGGTTGCAAAACTTGCCCCAGAAACTAACACCATAAGCATTAAAATTACTTTCTTCATAACATCCTCCATCAAATATAAGTTATAATACTGACAGTTGTAGCAACATACCGCAACTTGACATCCGTATTAAAATTTTATTAAGGTAAAAGGTTCACTGCTTATTTTTCTAAATAAAAAAACGATTATCCTGAACTACCAGTACCAATATCCTTTATATTCATTTCGCATCGGCACTGTATTATGCGTTTCTAAAGTTACATGCCCATCAAGCCATAGAACGTTAAATCTGCCAGGGCCATATTTATCAAAAACGTTACCATTATCCGTTGTCCAAACGCCTCTTCTTGGGTATTTCCAAATCTGCCCAATAGGGTACGGCCCCTTCTCAGCATGTCGGAACCAATCAACACCACATTCATTGCTATAGAAAAAATTCATTGTATTAGGCCATATTGTGGTTCCATCAATGATACGTATTCGAGTCCCCGGTAACTTTACGGCCGTTATTTTGCGGGGCTTTCCATAACCTGTTGATATTAGCTCATAGTCATCGCTTGTTATCCAATTATAAGCGTATCCACCACCATAAGTTCCATCAGAATAATAATCGGGCACCATTGGGCAATAAGTAAACTTTGATACTTTACCAATTTGCGCACCTCCAGCATTCAACTTAAAAGTAGTCCCTATCAATTCCAACCATGTATTGGGAGGATGAATCCGACCTGGTAAAATCCAACCATCATTTTTAGCCTCATATATCGAACAGTATACACCTAACTGTTTCAGATTATTCCTGCAGATAGTCTGCTTCGCTTGTCTGCGGGCTTTTTGCAAAGCAGGCATCAATACAGCTAAAAGCATTGCTATAATAGATATGACGACCAATAATTCAACTAGCGTAAACGCTTTTGTAACGTTGCTCTTTTTCATAGTTTCCTTCCTTTATTTGCCTTAACAGTAGAACCTCTTACATACAAATCACCTTGCACTAGTAAGCGTTCTATTGGTCCAAATGCATCATCCTTGCGTAATGCCAATTCAGCTGCACAACGCCCAATCTCTTCAACCCTTTCATCTACTGTCGTCAATGAAAAAAATACATTTTCTGCCATAGCTGTATTACCGAGTCCAACAACAGCTAATTCATCAGGTACTTTCACACCAAGCATGGCTAACTCACTAAGAGATTCCAACGCTAAGGCATCACAAATACAAAACAATGCTGTTGGCCGATTTCTCTGAGACACCAACGATCTTACTTGTTCATGGATAGATGAAACATCACCTAATATCGTGCGAGATATGTTTGTGTCATCAAAAGATAGTCCGAGCTTAGAAATCTCCCGCCTAAACACATCTTCACGGTCTTGAAATACAGCAGCATTATAGTCAACAGATAATAAATGTATGCGTTCATGCCCTAACCCATGCAGATGTTTTAGCGCCTTACACACAGAAACATCTGAATCAAGTACCACAGATGCAATATCAACATCCCTTAAATAATCGCAGACAAAAATCACACGGCAACCATGCGTAACCGCATCCTCATAAATTTTGGCACTACCCGCGAAAGGCAAGGCAATAATACAGTCAACTTGCTTCTCCAGCATAAGCTCCACTTCCCGAGCCTCTCTTTCCCGATCCCAATGATATGCTGCCAAAAGAACCTGATAACCTGCACCATCAAAAACTCTTTGAATACCCTTGAGAAGTTGGTCCGCCACAGAAAACCCCAAATCGGGAACAATCAGGCCAACCATCTTACTCTTCTGCATTGCTAAAGACTTAGCCCAATAATTGGGACGATAACCCATTTTTTTGGCAGTCTGCAATATGTGATCTGCTGTTTTTTGGGGAATTTTAGCATCAACATGTTTTCCATTAAGCACGTATGACACTGTAGCAGTAGACACCCCTACTTTTCGACTAATATCTACAATACGAACATTCCGTTTTTCCGCAACAACCGCCATATATCACACCTTATTTCTGCCAATCAATAACTTGATTTTTAAGTAGACTATCATACTTAACCGCATAAGTCAAAGATTTTTTTTAAAAAAATGCTATATTTTTTTTAAACCTTTTATTAAGCGTAACTCCTGCCTTGAATTGCTACTGCAAAACATGACCAACCAAGACATATAAACTCCTTATTGTTAAGCTGTTACACACCTTTTAACTGTCGTAGTCTCATTAACAATTCCATAAACAACCAATGTCCATATACACAGCCCTCTCTCTATACCTGTTTAAATAAAACTTGACACATAAAAATCATTTGCTATAAACTGATTACACTTAAGCGCATAACTAATCATTGATTGTAATAGTTTTACCCCTGCAACATGGTGTTGCTAAAAAAACAAGGAATTCTAGAATCAGAAAGGATGTTTTTAAATGGCCGCAAAATCGACAAAACAACTTTATGTTTTTACCTATATTATGCTATCATTTTCACTTTGTTCGGTGTCAGAAGCAGCACGATGGAATCATGACAATTTAGGCAACACCATTGAATCTGTTGATCCAGGGCAAGATGGAAACGTTGTTATCGGTGATACCCAAAATAAGACTTGGTTGTGGAGCGAAGCTCAAGGCATCGGTTTTAAACCTGGAACTAATATGCCAGTTGAAGAGGATTCAAACTGCCTGAGTGCTTGCAATATTGCAGGCGGTCAATGTCAGTGGACAATCAAATTCAATTTCACTAAGCCAATCAGCAAATTCCGTTTTAAAACACCGCTCTGTACCGACACAGACCTTTCTGGTGGTGATTTTTCTATCGCATACGCCACCGACCAAAATCCGGAATACAAAGAGATTTACAGGTATGGAAAAGAAACGTCTGGCTACGCAAAAGATAAACCTATTGAGCCTTATCAAATTGACTGGGTCAATTTAGATCCGAATTCAAATATAAAACAAATTGCACTGCGATTTAATATGAATGGCTATATAGGAAATATGCAGTTTCACGCAAATACAGATGACGGCGGTGTTCTTGAATATACCACCAAATCGTTGCCAATTGAAGAAACAGCAACCGTTGAATTACTTCCCAATGCAAGCGAAGTCGCCAATACATATTATGTATACCAGTCTCCACGAGCCGTCATCGACTTAGGAAACGATTGTAATCTCTCACCAACTCTTGAAATTTATGACCTGGGACGTAAGAAACAGGTCCGCACAGTGCTTTGTTATCGATTAGATCAGAAGAAGTATTTTGCCGATTTAATCAATCTGCAGACGGGAGTGTATGAATTAAGATTTATACTCCAAGACCATGCAAATCCTATAAAAACAGTTCAATTTGCATTGGTTCATCCTGCAAGACAACTTACATGGCAGCAGACAGTTCATTCGCCATTTGGGCTTATAGGCATCGACTGGATTGGTCGTCGTGAACAAGGCGCTTATCTCAACGGCCCAGCATTAGGTCGTATAATAGGTACTCATCAAACTCGCTGTAATTTAGGCGGATGGTTATGGGTAGAACAAAAACGTGGAGAGTATAACTGGCACATGCCTAGTCAAGAAAGCAGCCTTGAAACAGGATTAGTTTATCGTTGGCAGCTATCTTGGACACCTGGTTGGGCTCTTGATATGGAGAGAGTAAAAGCTGGAGGCGGAGGGGGAGCTTTTATGTACCCAGCAAAGCCTGAGTTCCAAAAAGATTATGCGGAATTTTGCCGTCAATGCGCCCAAAGAGCAACTGGCGTATTTCAACCTGAATTCGAAATGCAAAATGAAGCAAATGGTGAACCGTTCGGTTCATGGAAAGGAACTTTTGAGGAATATGTCGAACGCAATCATATTGCTGCTGATGCTGTCCACTCAGTAAATCCTAATGCACGTATGATATTAGGTACTTGTGGAGGAGTTGATTTAGGTTTTATTGTCCGTCTCTTAAAGGCAGGGCTTAACAAAAAATTTGATATAATTGACTTGCATCCATATCAAATTAATGATCAAGGCCCCGAGGACGGATTACTCTCAAATATTCGTCGAATACAAAAAGTCATTCAGATGTATGGAAATAATCAATCTATAATTTTTTCGGAAATCGGTTGGCCGACATATCCTAGCGGCCAGTATTTAATGTATGACAAGGTAACACGATTTCAGCAAGCATGCTATTATTCACGGACATTGTTTATTTGCCTGGCCGCAGGCGTAGAACGTCTTCAATTTCACATGTTGATGGATATTGGCAGAGAACCATCAAACGCCGAACATCATTTTGGCATTGTAGATGTCAATGGTCAACCCAAACTGGCACTGGCTGCATTAAGCACAACACAACGTCATTTGGAACAGGCAAAATTCAAGGGTGTTGCAAAAGAATATCCAGATTTTCATCATGTATGGGCATGGGAAACACCATGGATAGAGAAAGGCACTTTGCTGACGATTTGGTGTGATACTTCTGCACTGAAGGGTAAACCACAATGGATAACCTTGCCGGCAAAGCCAATCACAACAGAAGACCTTTGGGGCGGAGAAGTAACTAAACAGAGATTAAAAGAGACCAGCACCGGCTGGCAGATATTACCGGATGAGGACCCTATTTTTGTTTACGTGCCATCAAATACAGAACTTAAATTTGATTCTTTACCTAATGAGATGCGGCCTCAGCGTAAACAAAGAATAATCGCTCTTCCTAATGACAACATAACTGTAGATGGCAACGTTGCCGAATGGGGTGCTTTGACAGGTCACATAAGCCTGAATAGTGATATGAGTACAGCTTCACAGGGATGGG
Source organism: Planctomycetes bacterium GWF2_42_9 (assembly GCA_001825675.1). Classification (GTDB taxonomy): domain Bacteria; phylum Planctomycetota; class Phycisphaerae; order Sedimentisphaerales; family UBA12454; genus UBA12454. The sequence continues at coordinate 10,865 of MHYA01000071.1, forward strand.
CTGGTGTCACAGAAAAAGCAGTAAAAAAAATAGATAGTACCACCGACTTTTCAGTAAGTTATAACAATGAAGGTCTTTTCATCGCGACAAAAGTAAAGAGCGACGTACCAATGCAAAATGATTTCAACGGCTATTGGATATGGAGGGGAGATTCTGTACGCCTCTATATTTCCACTGTAAATAGCCATGAAATACCTTACTTCTCAGAAAACCACTTTTCGCCGACTTTCGCACCTGTAACCGATGGTAATCGTCCCGGTCAGGTTGTTCATCTTGGAAATGCCAAAACACCAAGCGGTGTGGCCGTAGGCGGTCTTATACCTGGAGCAAAAGTTGCTGCTCGAAAAGTAAACGGCGGATGGGAACTTGAAGGTTTTGTGCCATGGGAACACTTTAGCAAAAAACCTGCTCCTGAAGATATTTGGGATTTTGATATTGCAGCCGGTGGCCATACTTGGAATGGCGGCCCTAACAATTGGAATAATCCTTTGCCTTGGGGAGAATTAGAATTTGGTAAAGAACCTAATAAATAATAATTTCATAATCAGAGATATGTTTTAATTATGATTGGAGTATAAAAACAATTATGAATCACAACCATAAAATGCTTAAGCCTTTAACTGACAGCCAGAAAAAAAATATAGATAATATCATGTGTAGAATGACTTTGTATGAAAAGGCTGCTCATGTTTTATGTCCGGAAATATGGAACGTTACTGCAGAATCTGCAAAAAAGGCCGGAGAGATTATTGAAAAATATCCAGTAGGCGCAATTTTTCTTGCCTATGGTAAAAAGGAAGATTACCGTGCTGTAGCCGAAGCAATAAAGAACAAAATAGATACCCCCCCTGTCATCTGCGCCGATTTAGTACACGGCGCCGGTTCACGTATAACTGATGGGGTTCTCTTCCCGTGGATTATGGCTGCCGGAGCGGCGAACTCTGAAGAACTCGCCGAAAAAATGGGAATTGCAACTGCGAAAGAAGGTAGATCATGCGGTGTAGCATGGACTTTCGGTCCGGTCGTAGATTTAAACATTAATTTTCATAATCCATTGATGCATTCGCGTGCTTTCGGTGAAGACCCTGATCATGTTTTACGCATGTCCAAAGCTTGTATTCGTGGAATACAAAGCGAGGGCTATATGGCAGCCACGGCGAAACATTTTCCAGGAGATGGAATAGATGGCAGAGATTCGCATATCTGCACATCGGTAAATTCATTATCACGTAAAAACTGGGAAAAATCATACGGCAAAGTATGGCGCGGAGTCATCGAGGATGGCGTAATGTCAATAATGTCAGGACATATCTCGCTGCCATTCATCGACCCAGAAATCGATTATTCGGGGGCTTTACCTGCCACATTAAGCAAAAAAATACAAATTGACTTCTTACGAAATGAACTGGGATTCAAAGGCACTATAATATCTGATGCTGTTTGTATGGTAGGCTTCACTTCCCGTCTTCCACGCTCAAAACGTGCAGTAGAAAATATACGAGCGGGATCAGATATGGTACTGTTTGCAAAACCTGAAGAAGACATACCCTTTATTATCGATGCTATCCAAAATAAAACTCTTTCAGAAGAACGTCTGACCGATGCAGTTAAACATGTACTTGAGCTTAAGGCGCGTGTAGGTGTATTGGAAAATTCGTCCAATCCCAAAGTTACCGACGAAGATATACATACTTATAATTTATGGGCGGATGAAATCGGAGCTAAAAGTATTTCCATAGTAAGAAACGAGGATAATCTTATCCCAGTCCCTATAAAGAAGGGAGCGAAAGTCTTGACTGTCACCGTCCAATCAGACAGAGAACTACGCGGTGTTATTCAGGAACTTACGGTCATCGACGAGGAGTTACGTAAAAATGGGTTTGAAGTGGATCATCTAAAACACCCTGAAGGTCCGGAGTTGGTTAAAGTTGCGTCAAAATACGATGCGGTCTTCATGAATATCAATTGCCCTCCAAGATATGGTACTACATTTTTTGACCCATATTCTATAGCTCCGTGTTGGGACTCATTTTGGCCTGGCCATCCATGTGTAATATGGACTGCATTTTGCAATCCATATAAAATATATGAAATGCCATATGTTTCAAACATGATTAATACTTATAGTAACACACCTTCGTCGCAACGTGCTGTTGTTAAAGTATGGCTTGGACAAGCAAAAGCGATTGGTAAAAGTCCCATCTCGCTTGAAGGCTTCTTTAAATGTGAGGTTTAGAACAACAACATTTTAAAATCTTGTGAACTCATTATTTTTCTGAAAAAAATAGTTTATACAGTTTTCGTAAAGCAAAATATTTGGAGATAAAAAATTATATGTATCCATATAAGGTAATACTTGACACAGACATAGGCGATGACATAGATGACGCTTTTGCCCTTGCGTTAATTCTTGTATCTAGGGAATTTGATTTGCTTGGTGTAACAACGGTATTTAAGAACACTGAATCTCGTTCTCGATTGGCGAGAACTATTCTAAAATGTGCTGGAAAAAGCAACATACCGGTTACCTGTGGCTGCGGCGCTGTAATTTCCACTAAAATAGATTTGCCATTTAATCCTTGTGAAGCATATCTTAATAGCGAATTACATTGTCAAGAGAAGGCATCACTACCAGAAGCAGAACTTCCCTCTATTGATAAACGACATGGGGTTGATTTCATTATAGATACGGTTCTTCAAGGAAATGGAGACATAAACATAATCAGTATTGGACCAATGACGAATATTGCTATGGCCATTGTTAAAGAGCCAAAGATTATAAAAAAGATCCCCAAGATAATCTCAATGTCAGGCGTACTTGATGGTCGCTGCTCAGAATGGAACATTCGACTAGATCCTATTGCTGCAGAGATTGTTTTTAAAAGCGATATACCTATGGACATTGTCGGTCTTGACGTTACATCAAAAATGGAACTGCCCGATGTAGTTACACAATTAAGAGCAAATCAGCACCCATTAATAAAAAAGTTACTCGAAACCTACGAATTATGGAAAAAACTTGCCGGTATACAAAATGGAGTTCCAATTTTACATGATCCATTAGCAATTGAGACAATGATATCTCCAAGTATAGTTAAATGGCATACAGGTTCAGTGTCGGTGGAGCTTAATGACACAAATTATGGATTTATCCATTTTGATCGTTCTAAAGGATGTAATCATAGATTTGCGTACGAAGTTGATGTGAATGCTGCGTTATCGCTTTGGCTAGATAGAATACTATCGATAAGTTAAAAGAATTTATCATTTTCATAAAATAAATTAAGTAAGTTTAGAATAGATTTTATGACAATACCAAAAGATATAATAAAATTTGTCGAAAATTCCAGCGGGCATCCGCTCAATAAAGATGAATATATTACTTTTGGCTCACAAGATATTGAGATTACCGGTATAACTGTGACATGGATGGCTACGTCTAAATTAATAAAATCTGTGGCTGATGCAGGGCATAATTGCATTGTCCACCACGAAGCATTAACATATCCTTACCCAGACTTTGTTAACGGAAATGAACATGAGTATACAAACTGGCCAATTAATACTCAGCGAAAAAAACTTCTCACTAAACACGGCATCACAACTATCCGTATTCATGGCAGCGCCGACGAAATTTATATTTACAATGCTTTTGCAAAACAGCTGAATTTGATAACGCCAATCGCAGATGACGGCACAAATATTTATTGTCACAAAGTTTTTGCCTCACCTGTCAGTACTTTTGGTGAGTTAATTGAATATGTAAAGACAACAACTGGTATGTCTGCAATGCGAACCACTAGGCATCCTTCCAACCGTCCAGTTAAAAGAATTGGGCTGCCATGGGGAGGAATGGGGTTGTTTATTAATGTTGGCTATATGCAAAAACTTCTCGATATCGGCGTAGACACTTTTATTTGCGGCGAAACTGACAATTATGGATTTCGTTTTGCTGAAGAACAAGGTATTGCGGTAATTGAAACTTCGCACGAAATTTCGGAAGCCGTCGGTTTGAGAAATTTCGCCGAGAAACTAAAGGAATTTCTAAAAATAAACGTTCAATATAGCGATATCCCTTGTGTATGGGAAATGAGATAAAATTTAAGGAAGATAATCGAATGTATAAACTAAGATTTAGACAGGTACATCTGGACTTTCATACTTCGGAGGCCATTGACAATATCGGCGCAAAGTTTGACAAAAACCAGTTTCAGCAGGCTTTAAAAACCGGCAATATTAATTCTATTACGTGTTTTTCAAAATGTCACCACGGATTCAGTTATCACCCAACAAAAATCGGAAAGCAGCATCCTCACTTGAAATTCGACTTACTGCGTGCACAGTACGAAGCTGCTAAAGAGATAGATATCAACGTCCCAATTTATCTATCTGCCGGCGTAGATAATGTAGCTGCGCATGCACATCCGGAATGGCGGGAAAATCCTGCAAACAAAAATATGGCAGAAGAAAAGGCTGAAGCAGGTTTTTATTTACTGTGTTTTAGCAGTCCATATCTGGATTATCTTTGTGATCAAATTCGCGAAGTCTGTGAATTATTTCCCGGTGCCGATGGCATATTCCTGGATATCATTGCCCAGGGGCAATGCTACTGTAATTGGTGCAAAGCTGTAATGAAAGACAAAGGATTAGACGCTGCAATAGAAGCAGACAGGCTAAAATGCGCACAGATCGCCCTCGAAAGTTATTATCTAAAAACTACCGCCGCTTGTAAAAGTGGACGTCAAGATATGCCTGTCTTTCATAACAGTGGTCATATAGAACGAGGGAATCGTGACCTTCTTAAATACTTCAGTCATTTGGAACTGGAATCGCTTCCAACGGGCGGCTGGGGATATGATCATTTTCCTGTTTCCGCAAAATATTGCATGAATCTTTCTATGGATTTTTTGGGTATGACCGGAAAGTTCCACACCACTTGGGGCGAATTTGGCGGATATAAACATCCCAATGCCTTGAAATACGAATGTGCAGCTATGCTCGCATATGGTGCCAAATGCAGTATTGGCGACCAATTACATCCTTCATGCGAAATGGATAACAGTACCTATAAAATGATCGGCTCTGCTTATGAACAAGTTCTGGCGAAAGAGCCATGGTGCAACAATGTTGAAAACATCGCTGATGTCGGACTGCTTTCAAGTGCCGCGGTTAACGCAGTCAGGCAAGGTGGTATGTACGATGACTCTGCTGACACCGGAGCAGCAAGAATTCTGCTTGAAGGACATTTTCTCTTTGATGTAATTGACACACAGATGGATTTTTCCAAATACAAAGTATTAGTGTTGCCGGATAACATTTCAATCAACGACATTCTCAAATCCAAATTAGATAAGTATCTTTCAAAAGGCGGAAAAATATTTTTGACAGGCACCAGCGGCATTAGTACCGATGGCAAAACGTTTATGTTTGATATCGGAGCAGAATATCATGGCCAAAGCCAATATCTGCCTGATTATGTCCTGCCAAATAAAGAACTCCGCCCATCCTTTGTTGACTCGCCTCTGGTTATGTATATGTCAAGTCAAAGAATAAAAACGACAAATGGAGTTTCTCTTGGGAAAATTTACGACCCTTATTTCAACAGAAACTGCGAACATTTCTGCAGTCACCAGCACGCCCCGGCAAAACCAGAACCGTCCGGTTTTGATTGCGGAGTCCATAAAGATAATATAATATACCTTGCGCACCCTGTTTTTTCGATTTATCGCAGCTTGGGAGCTGTAGCATATAAAGAATATATTATCAATGCTCTGAATTCATTGCTGGATAAACCGACAGTCCATGTAAACTTACCATCTACAGGCAGGGTTACTTTAACAAAACAAAAAGAACATAATCGTTACATTTTGCATTTACTCTACGCCAACACAATTAGCCGTGGCGGTTCAAGCACCACTTCTGCAGGCAGATCGCCTATCGAAGTTATCGACGAATTAACATCTCTTGACAATGTAAATGTTTCATTAAGAATTCCTGCTAAAGTTGAACATGTACGTTGTATTCCGATTGTTAAAAACCTCGATTTCAATTGCAAAGATAATATCCTGGAATTAACGCTGCCAAAACTGCAATGTCACGAAATGATCGAAATTAAATTCGGGTGAGCTAATAATATGAATAACCAATTTTCACCTAAAACAAATAAATTACCAGGCAATGTCAGTAGTTGGTTGGGATTTTCGCAACATAATTTTAGTCATTCCGACATAGACTATTGCATCGTTGCACCTAAAAGAAACGCCCCCGGCTGTCCATGGATATGGCGTGCAGAATTTTTTGGAGTAGAACCTCAGGTGGATTTGAGCCTATTGGACAAAGGCTGGCATCTCGTTTACATCCCTACCGCGGCAGGTCTTTATGGTAGTCCTAAAGCCGTCCAATATTGGAACAAAGCTTATGAATATCTGACTTCGCAGTATGTCCTCTCAAAAAAACCTGTTTTAGAAGGCTTTAGTCGCGGCGGGTTGCTTGTTTATAACTGGGCAGCAGCAAACCCCAAAAAAGTAGCGTGCATCTATGCCGATGCTCCGGTATGCACAATTCAAAGCTGGCCCGGAGGCCTCGGTAAAGGACAAGGAAGTTCCCATGACTGGCAGCTCTGCCTGAAAGTGTATGGGCTTACTGAAGAACAAGCAATTAATTACAAACACAATCCAATTGATAATTTGAAACCTCTGGCCGATGCTAATATTCCTTTATTACACGTTTGTGGAGATTCGGACAATGTAGTGCCAATAGAAGAAAACACACTGGTATTAAAGCATAGATATGAAAGCTATGGCGGTCAAATTGAATTAATTACAAAAAAGGATTGCGGCCATCATCCACACTGTCTTGTTAATCCGGAACCAATAGTAAAGTTTATTATAAATTGCTCGCTCCGTTCGACTCCATTGACATGTGAAAATGAAGGAGGTGAAACTAACGGGGGTCGTTAAATACATAAAGATAAGGTATAAAAAAATAGTATCCATTATTAACAATTATAATTTAGGGAGAGCAAAAAATGTTACGAAATAAATGGACGATAATCACAGTACTTTTTTGTTGCATTGGAATAGTCCCAAATGTCATAGCCGCAGGTTGGGCATGGGAGAGCACATCTTCATGGAATAATGTTTTGACAACAGACTACATTGGAAGTTACGAATTCGATATAGGAAACACTAATCGTACATGGTACTGGGATGGTGGTTGGGCCATAACCTTAGTTTCAAATCCAACTAATCAAATGTATTTTTATGATTCGGACGGATCACAATGTAAAACTTTTCAACTTAAGTTCCAGTTCACAAGACCAATCACAAGCTTTCAGTTTGTCACACCTCAAAAGTATAATAATATCATCGACACCAACAGCACTTTATATTGGAGTTATTCCACTGATGGCACAAACTGGACCACACTCTGGCAATATACAGGTGTAAATACCAATGGCCTTGGTTTTGCCCCCGTTGAAACACCAATTCAAAAATTTTTAACGAGTGATAATATTACTCACATCTGGATACGATACTTTCTGGCAAAAGGGAACTCATATGGTTATGGCGGCGGCGTATATTTCTATGACAGCGTAGATGACGGAGGTCTTATACGTGTTACAGTCGGCGATGAATTCTCCGCAGGTGACGCCTATTCTGCCGGATTTGAAGATTGTACCCTCACAAATGTTACCGGACAAGGTACACTGGCATGGACAACCGCCTATCAATTTCCTGGTGGAGAAGCAAGCGGCACTATTGTAAATACCGAATCATACAGCGGCTACAAATCACTTTATCAATATGGAGTTCAGACCAACAAGCTTGATCTGGGAACTCAATATGTTGATGAGGCAAGGTGGTTTGAGTTCGCCTTCAAATTCATTGATAATAGCGACAATCAGGCTTGTACTTGGGTCAAGACAGTCAGAGGCTCTGTAGGAGACGTGGAGGGTATCAGACTTAAATTTGTGCGTGGTGGCTATAAAGTAATATGCAACGATACAGAAATCGGCCAATTCACTCCTGATCAATGGCAGACCATTTCATTCCGTCATGATATCACAAACTATGTTTTCAACGGCTTCTACGATGTTTATCTCAATGGCGATTATAAGGCAACATTGTACACACAAAATGGCTACGATGGATTAGAAACAATTGTTTTTTCTTCTCTGGAAGACACATGGCTGCATAACGGCCAGTGGTGTGTTGACGATATACATATCGGAGAGTATCCGGCCTTTGTCGACACCAAAGGTTATGCCGCTGTTATCGGCAGTGATTATAGCTATCAGGATTATATACCTCGTCAACTCTGGAATGTAGATCTTATGAAAATGGGGTATAAACCTGTTATCCTTGATAGAGACGATGTAAACGACTGGAAGAATTCTTTAAACAATTTCGCCATGATTTTATTCAGCGCCACTTACAATCATAGCGCCAGTATCGACTGGGGCAATGAACTTGGAACATTGTTAAAGTCCTGGATCACCAACGGTGGCTATCTCGTTTTTGAAGGTGCACATCCAACGGAAGCGCCTGTTGATTGGGTTGATGATATTAACTCAGCATGGACAGTTTCTGTCAGAAACAGTGCTTTAGCCGGCGTGCCTGATTGGATACAGCCCGGCCTTCTTTATCCGCATACACTTCCAGATGGAGTAGAACTTAATAGTCACTATATCGGACGCCATCCATCTCTGATAGGAGTTGATCCTATAAACGGCGGCTTAAACCTGCCATATAACGGCTGGTCTCTCACCCACAATACCGGTGGCTATACTACAACATGGGCAAATGGTATGGGTAACGGCAGTATAGTCGTAACTAATTATTTCCAAGGATATTGCCTGAATCTATTCCTTCTCGAGGATATTTTGCGATACTGTTCTGCTGCTTATATTCCCGCCTATGAAGAAGGCCCAAGTATTGCAGAACAGGTAGCCACTATTAACGCTTATGACCCCAACCATCAAAGCCCCTCCAACTTCTCAATTAACAGCGATGGCGTTCTGGTTATTGACGGAACCAAGCAGTTCCCGTTGGGCTTCTTTTATGTTATCTATGATGGTTCTATGCAAATGATGGTTAACGAAGGTTTTGATTTTGCATGGGGAAGCAATGATAGTCTTTACAACAACAGCAATTATGCAAGTCTAAAAACTACAAGTTCAATTCTTGGGTTTCAAGCTGGTAGCAATATCCCTCCATTAATGGATGATTATATACAGGAAGAGCAGATTATTTGCTGGGATTTGGCAGAAGAACCAGAAAACTCTGGAGCACTTCAGACAAATTATCAGCTAAAACTCGTAAATGATATCGCTAAAAAAATCGATCCTAATCGTTTTACTATGCTTATGATGAATGATACTCTTTGTTTTGAACAATATGCCGAGATAGCGGATGTCTTTGCAATTGACCCGTACTGTATATATAACTCCACAAGCACATTAGAGACATTGGCTGGTAACTGCCAGATGGCAAGGTATTACAGCGGCAATAAACCGCTTTGGACAATGCTTCAAACCCATTATTTTACTCCAACAGGTTTAGTAAAGCCTACCAAAGCCCAGCTTAGAGGTGAAATGTATGTTGCCTTGGCAAATCACTCAAAAGCGATTGCATGGTTCGTTTTGGACTATATTCCAGGCGTTCCAGAAAACTCTTATCTTCGCGATGTAAATGACTGGATACCAGCACAGGAAGAGCAAAAAACCGGAGTATTTGAACTGAAAAGCGAGTACGATGTGATCAAGTCCTGGCTCACTGAATCCGACAGCACAGTATCCGTATCTACAAGCGGTAATGGTGTTTACGCTTTGTGCTTTACTAAGAGTTCATCTCCTGAACATCTCCTGGTCGTAGTTAATGCGAGATCCACCTCTGTTAGCAATGCAACTATTAGTTGGCCATTAGTTACGACTAATTATGAAGATGCTTTTATAGCTCTCCACAACTCAGAACCTAATATCCCGTTAAGTCCATCTATTAATGTCAACACCGATACTAACTCCATCACTGTTTCACTTAGCGGCTATCAGCGTGGTGTCTATAAATTCTCCCTGCTTCCTAATCAGGCAAGTGCTCCAAGCCCATCTAACTCTGCAACAGGTGCATCGATTAACCCAATGATTACTTGGACAGTCGGACAAGGTGCCACTTCGCATGATGTTTACTTTGGTACTAATCAGACAGATGTCAATAGTGCCACACACGCTTCGGCAGAATATAAAGGCAATAAAACCGACCCCAACTACTTGCCTACCGGCAACCTGTCTTCGAATACAACCTATTATTGGCGAATTGATGAAGTCGATAGCTACGGTGCAACGAAAGGCTCTGTTTGGACTTTCACGACAACTAATAACGCACCAAGTTTTGTAGCAATAGGCGCAGTTGTACACAGCACAGCTGGAATAACGCCACCGCTTCCTTCCGGCATTGCAACAAATGACATTTTGCTGATGTTTGTTGAAACATATAATCAGATCGTATCGATTTCTAATCCTAATGGTGGGACATGGAGTCAAATCACCAGTTCACCGCAGGGAACAACTGGTACCAGACTTACAGTTTTTTGGTCAAGATATAACGGAACCCAGGGTACTCCAACCACAAATGATTCAGGCGACCATCAGATTGGCAGAATAATTGCAATTCGTCGTGGCACTGCTGCATATGGTACACCATGGGATGTTACCTCAGGCGGTGTTGAATCTACATCAGATACAACCGGCTCGATTCCAGGAACAACTACAACTGTTGCCAATACGCTCGTGGTTACAGCCATAGCGACAAGTCTGCCAGACTACAACTACGACAATAATAGGTTCTCAAGTTGGACAAACGCTAACCTGGCAAGTCTTACGGAACGTGTCGATTGTAGTCGAGATTCAGGCAATGGTGGCGGGTTCGGTATAGCCACTGGTGTTAAAGCTACTGCTGGTGCTTATGGCAATACTGCTGTTTCACTTGCTACATCCGCGACTAAGGGTATGATGAGCATTGCGATAAAACCTTGATATGTAAAAATGAGTTAAATTTAGTTTATTGTGTTTGACATCAGGCATAGCGGCGGCACATATGCCGTCGCTATGCTAGTTTAAATAATGTTTTATAAAAGAAATTGCAGGAAATTTTGTAATCAGATATATTCCTGAAGTAGAAAAATTACTCATAGAGAAAATATGAAGAGTCATTATAAAATTGTGGTAGTTTTGGCGGCTATGTTGTTAGTAGTGTCAGGCTACAAAAAAATAGAGATAACAAAAACAAAACAACAAAGTACCGTAGAGCCGTTCTCTAAAGCCGTTTGGATAGGCCCTGTTGCTGTTGCCAGCAAACCTGTCAATACCTACTATGCTTTTCGCAAGGCATTTGAACTCCAGTCAAAGCCAACCTCGGCACCTTTACGCATTACTGCTGATGCCCGATATATCTTGTGGGTTAATGGCGAGTTTGTCGGACGCGGCCCAGCCAGATGTTTTCCTTGGCATCAGTCATACGATGAATATAATCTTGCCGAAAAACTTAAAGCAGGCACCAACTGGCTTTCCATCCTGGTCTATCAGTTTGGAATCCCAAATAGCGTTGCCACAGTGACAGGACAAACCGGTTTGATTATAGAAGGACAAGCGAATTTATCATCCAGGACTGTGATTCCTATGAACACAGATGAAAGCTGGGAGATGAGAGATGCGGATTGGTTCAGCCCAATCCCAGCAAGTTTTATTTACGGTCTGTTCTCATTTCAGGAACGTTATGACGCCACTCGTGAGCTGGCGGGATGGCATATTGGCAGAGACACAGGACAATGGCAGAAATCAATAAAAATTGCATCGGCAACTAACGGGTTATGGACAAACTTTGAGCCTCGTAATCTAAAACCTATACGAGAAACTATTATTCAACCGGCGAGTCTTGTTGCCGTTTTTACAGGGAAAAATCAAGTTGATTATCTCACAGTGAACGATCTTGGCCTACTCTGGAAAGGAGAAACACAGGAATTTACTTCAACAACTCCAACTATCAGTTCGGATGGGTGGGTAACTGTTAGAGCATCACAGGATAATTTTGTAACGCTGCTTTTTGATTTTGGACAGGTTTATACTTCGTACCCTCTCATCGAAATCCTTGACGCCAAAGGTGGCGAGGTATTTGATAGCGGCTACGCATTGGCTTTGAGCAATAATCACTTACCTGATGTGCCTAATGGGGCTTGCGACCGTTTCATTGCAGCGAAAGGCAAAAGTTCATGGCAGGCGTTTATGACAAGAGGATATCGTTACCATGCAGTAAAGGTGCGTGCATCCGGACCGGTAACCATGCGAGTCGCAGCAGTACAAACTCGGTATGATGTGGAAATGCGGGGAAAATTTGAATGCAGTGATACAGGTTTAACAAAGGTATGGGAAATTAGTAATCGAACATTACGTGCTAATATGCTTGATGCTTTTGTAGACAATAACTGGCGAGAGCAAACGCAATGGCTTGCCGACGGCACAGTCAGTGCTTTAGGAGCATTTGTGACCTATGGTGATACTACTCTGTGGCGACGTCTTTTATTACAAACAGGGCAATCGTCCCAACAGTTTTCAAATGGGGCCGTGAGTTCAATGCCTGCATGCGACAGCAATCACCAGCGTGAATACATGCCGCTGACGGACCAGGCACTGACTTGGCCGGTAAGCTTGGAACAATACTATTTGGTTACAGCCGACGATATGTTATTGAGGGAAATATTGCCGTACTTACGTTCATTTGTATTACGCTTTGTGGACAGCGGCATAACATCCGACAACTTGTTTGTCCAACCTCCAGGCGCCACAGTCTTTTTAGATTGGGTGGACCGTCCTTGGAACAAGAAACCATATAATCTCACACTAAATTTAATGGCATTACGTACCTTGAGAAGTTCAGCCAAAATAGCCGAACTTTGCGGTGATAATAATTTGGCTGGATATTGTCATCGGCGCAACCTGGAAATGAGTAATGCTATTGCCGAACATTTTTGGTCAGAAAAACAGCTCGGTTGGTGTGAAAACATTGAACCTTCCGAAACAATTAAACAGAAAATCAAAAACAGTGGCGCCGGCCGAATTGATGATCCGTGGCAAGAAATTAATGTTAATATTGCAAAAACAAATGGGTATTCTACAACACCCACTTTTTGCACTCGCCATGCTAATGCTTTAGCTATTCTTCTAAAATTAGGCACTCAGAAGCAACAGGCTGATGCAGCAGATATTGTTGTTCGTGCTTTTGAACCAAACCAAAATTTAATCAACAATGGTATGAGCCCATTATGGATAGAAAGAATTTTTGGTTCGCTTTTCGAGGCTGGTCGTGATGAGGATGCGGTAAGATTGCTTCAGGCAAGTTATGGTATGTGGGCAATAAATGGTGCATCATACTGGGGCGAAGGTTTTGGCAGCAGCGACTATCCACAAGCTTGCGGAGCCAGCGTTAATTGGTTACTGACAAGTTATATACTTGGTATTCGCCCCACAAAACCAGGTTTTAGTGAAGTGGTTTTTGATCCTCGCCCTGGTAAGCTCACTTGGGCCAAAGGTATTGTGCCAACGCCATATGGCGACATTCACATAGAGTGGAAACGTGACAAACATGGACGTATCAAAGAGCATATTGATACTCCCAGAGGAGTCAAATTAATAAAACTTAATTCTGCACAAAAATAAGCGGAACAACTCATCCGCTGCACTCCGCTAAAATCCAATAATCTCCCAATTTGCACGTGTGATCGGGCCCAAACAAAAGCGTGGACAGGCTTTTATAATTGTCTAACCATCTTCTGTTTCATCATAGAATTGCATATAATCAGTAGGCGGCTCTACTTTAATAAACCTGCTAAGTTTCGTCTGATTGTCAGGCACTCCTTGCCGAGCGTTTGCAGAATCTCTGGCCTGCAAAGCAAAATTGTAATCAACAAATTCCTCCTGCATCCAATCAAACACTGTATAAGTTTGCGTCCGGTTAATTATTCGATTCCCAAGAGGAAATGAGTTTTCTTGTGTTAAATATTGTAGCTCCTGCCCAAAGTCTGCCTCTATAAAAATATCACCTATATAAATAATCGGGCCTACTGCATCAAGAGCTACTGTGCCAATGCTCTCAATAATATCTCCGACACTCCACTCTGTAGTTGCGAGCGGAATAACTGTTTTGCATTTTACATAATCAGGATTAAATGCACTATCGGGTACAGAATGTGTGTCTGTTACACAGGGGTCTGCGATAACTCTATAAAGTTTTTCATCATAGAGCACCAGGCTGCCTTTTGTGTATGCTGGCTCATGGTCTTGCTGCCAAATATGATAATTTATATTGCTTAATATTGTCGCCGGTGTACCCGATAAAACAACCTCCCTTAATTTAAGTTGGATTTCTTTCAATAATAAATCTTGCTGTCGCTGCGGTATGTAATCAGTTGATAAGTTGCCATCTTCATTGCAAATCATTCTATATCTTACAGGGTTGCTATCTTCATAGTCTGTACATAAACAGCTTTCGCCGTTTATGTGCAGCTCGACCCAAGGCTTTTCCCATGTCCAGTTATCAGGGTCATTCATCGGCGGTATTATTGATTCTGCTATATAATTTTTTGCTGTAAATAATTGATGTTTACCATTCATCCATTGAAAAACTTTGTCGCCTGCCTGATATTCATTGCCACCAACCTCGCTATCATAATGCCATGCTTCAATTTCTTCCCGCTGCCGGGGCGTTAGTAAATAATACGGTAAAATATATTTTAATTTGGCAAACGGATTATAACGATGAACAGGTGGATCAGGGCGCGGAGGCTTATTATCAATCTGCAATAGACGCGGGCCAACTGTATAGTAAAAAGTAGGGTCGAAAAACTTCACTGGTACAATATCATAATCCATAGTCACCCATACATCTGAGACATCAAACAATAATGTGCCTAAATTCGCACCGCCAAACCAATCAATATACCACCCATTCGAGCGGAACTCTGCCCATGAAATTACTTTTTTATAATTGAACACAGTTGGAATCAATTTATAAAAACTCTCGTTGCCTACGCCAAGATTTATATATGTATATCGCCATTTAACATCCTCCGGCTTTTTTACAAATCTTGTAGATAAACCACCTGCAGTTTGCGATGTGAGCATATCATATTCATCAAGCACATCCTCAATACCTAACTTTACATTTATACTTGACGGAAGCCCATTTAATGGAGGATTCCATGCAAGGCATCTCATTGCTGTTGCTAATCCTGACCTGTTTGACCAAACGTCTTTTAATTCAAACTCAGGCGTTGTATCTTCGGCTTGAGTATCAGTTCCACCAACAGAAGGATTTGCATAACCACCTGAAGGCCATTCGAGCGGATTTTTTGACATAGCTGCTTTCAATAAAGAAATTTGCTCCGATATGACACCACCCATATTTAAAGTGCCTTCCTGCCTCGATGTCGGTTTGTGAAAATCGCCATTGATAATTTGTAAATTCGGCCATGCTTGATGATATATTGCAAATTCCAATAAGTCATATAAATCCAGCAGAGCTTCCAATTTAACTTCATACCGCAGGGTAAAACTAAGTTCGCCATTTTCTGACATGGTATAATCAGCAGCACTTGCATCATGCCGCTCACAAATTTCTTTGCTCCATCCTGCCCGCGTAAAATAAAAATTTTCTTGCGTTCCAATATTTATTGTATCGCTGACAGTCACAATTGTCCTATTGTTTTCTGAATCATATCGAATATCAAGAACGTGAACGCATTTCATCGCATCTGGATCGTTACTGACGATTTGGGGATAACTACCGCCGTTCATATTAAATAAATGCAGTATCCAGCCTACTTTTATATTCTGGGAATCATCTGCATTGTTGAACCTGTTTTCGCCATTGATAGCAAACGCATATATTTTACACCTCTGCCAATTTGTAGAGTCATTGCCTGGCGAGACAACCGAACCTGCAATATCAGTTTTTGCAAAATATGATTTCCCAGCATCTATTCGCACAGTCCATTTTTTATAGGGCATATCTTCAAGCCAGGGCAGACCTTCCTCGAATGGAACTATCGCTACAAATTTATCATCAAACTCGTCAAGCCTCGGCCTGTCATTTGTACGTGGCGCAAACCATTTACTTGAATCATAAACAATATTGCCTGCAATAATAGGATAACCGTAAGGAGCAAAAGACGGATTCCAACTATCTTTATAATGAGTTGGCAAACCTCTTTCCTGTGCCCTCATAAAAGGACGAACTCTGCCGCAACCAAATTTGAAAGTTTCAAAATAATCACCATCGTGATGCAAATTCCATTGCTCCATCAAGGCTGATTCTGATGGAGGATTGTTAGGATCATACGGGTCTATACATTGCGTATATAATGAATGAATTATGTTAAAAGGATAATATCTTGTTGCAGTATCCATATTATAAGCCCAATCATACTTTTTGTACTTATGCACCAAATACGTTCGCAAACCTGATTCCGCTGTACCCCAACATTCATCATTTACATTAGGATACTCTGGCCAACTTGATAATTCATGTACGCTTACACCTTCCCATCCTGTTTCAGTTTTGCGTTGCAAACTGCCATTTACATAATAAATACTGCCAACTGAAGGTTCGGCTGGTGGGTCTGAAAAATATAATCGCATCCAATTTTGCGTATATGTTCCATTTGCAGGTAATTTTAATGCATTATCATTCATAATGATTTCAACATTGCTTTGCAGAGAACCATCCACCTTGTCATTTGCACTCCAATTACCGACGGAAGCCGGTGAATTTCTTTCGATTAAATTTCCATAGTTTATATACTGGTTGCCATCAAAAGATTTGTATTTGTTGAAACCATCTAAAAAGCCATTTAATATGCCAAGTGCATCGCGTCTTTCTACAAATATTTGATAGGGAAACGTCTCCTTTTGCCAATATCCCATTCTTGCGCGAATTGAAAATATTGGGCCAAGATTTTCCGGCTTTGTTAAATAGGTATGATCCAGGGGCACTTTAAAGCTACTACCTTTTTTATAGCGTTTTCCTCGTTGTAGAGATGCGTTTATATGTTCCGGTTCTTTATAAGCATAAATAATTTCTTCATGGATTGCACCAGGATCAACCTGTCTGGGAAAATACAGTGATGGATGGCACTGGCGATAGTCCCTTATCTCGTCTTCATCTTCTCTGACAATATCATTAAAAATCGCAAGTCCGGGGAAATTTACATTCCAGTCGCATTCGTAATTACCCCAGTCTGGTACAAGCTGCCATTTATCATT
>MHYA01000071.1:28206-58791 GCA_001825675.1 Planctomycetes bacterium GWF2_42_9
CAAATCTTCTCTTTCGAGCCACTCGGCAGGATTGTTTTCCGGAGGTATTGCTATATTTTGTATTTTATTCTTGGCCTGATAAACCCTGATTCCATCGGTGGATAAAACAAGTTTATCTTTAGGCCAGGCTATAGCCTGCCAAGTATCGCCATACCAATTGTGCGGAGCAATTGCGGGAAATAAAATATCTCTCTTTGCCCGCCAACATACCGGATTAGCTGTTTGCCCATTCCGAGTGTCTGCGTTCCAGCTTACACAATCGTCTTTTTCGTAACTGCGGCTCTTTTGCCAAATATCGGCACGTATTTTTGTCTCATAACGCTGGGTTGTATTATTGTAATAACAGTTCGGCGGCCCGGCATAAAACAATGCCCACTGGTCGCTAAATTCGTATTGAACGTTCGGTTCTGTTTTTATAACACTAACAGGACATTCATTAGTTCCGTTTGCCGCAGTAACTTTCCACAGACTGCCTTCACAAAATTTTATTGTTCCTACCGCGTAATTTCCAGATGACCATAGAACCGGAATTGAATTTGTATAAACTATATGCTGATAGATATCTTCTTTGTTTTTCCAGCGAAACCAGCGATTTGCGCCATACGAGGTATCGAAAAGAGCAATTTCAAGCATTCCCTGACCGTGAACCAATCTTGTGCCTTGTGATGGATACTGCCAATTTATTTTGTTTTCGTCCCACTGATAAACTGATGAATCGAATTGACCTGCCCACGCAAATGAACGCAGCATAACTTTCAGCCGCAAGTCTCTATACGCTTTCCACAGATCAATATCTATCCTGACTCCTTGCTCAACCGCTTTTCTAATCAGCTTCCAATCGGCAATTTCATTTATGATTTGATTGTTCATTTAATAAACCACCTTGACGACACTTTTTCCTGAAGTATCTGTAATTGACATGATATTGGCGGTTTCAGTTTCGCCTCGATTACTTAAAGTATGCGCCAGAAAATATTTTATTACCCCATTTACTGTTCTGCTGACAACTCTGACAATATCGCCAACTTGGAATATTGGAAATGTTTCTTTAAGCAGTATTGTTTCATTCTGCTCGACATGCTCGATTAGAATTTCAGGAAACTCTAAATATTCTGCTGTATTTTCAGGTGGACTTAGTTCCATATTTGCTACAGCCGGGTCTGCTGTAACTTTATATGTTGTATTGTTTGGCTCATAATATATTATTTCTTCCTTCAAATATGGATCATCCGCAGGATTCCAGGGCTTGTAAGTTTTTCCGTAAATCCTGCCTTCATAAGTATTATTGCCAGCATATTCGACTGTAAGCTCACCCGCATCAACATTGGGCTCATCCGGCACCTTTGAAAGAATTACCCATAAAGTACTGTCGCCACCTCCCGCGCTACCTCCACCAAATCTGATGATGCCCCATTTATCGCCTGTTCCTGGCTCTTTCCATAATATTAACGCTGCACCTGATTCTGTGCTTTTTAATTTTGCTTTATCGTCAGTTTCTATGTCGCCGCAAGTGTGCGCTTCATCAATAACGTTTATTTTTACCGCGGTAAATCCAGCTGCATACGCTCTGCCAATTGAACCTGCTGCAATAGGCTCGCATGTTATCACAAATCTGCCGCCACTGTGACTTGCCGCCGATGGTGATACACCTGTAAAGCAAATGCTATCTTTAAAACTATTGCTGTTTACATCTATTTGGGTACCAGATATGCCAAGTATTCCAAATCTATCAACCAATGTATCTGTTGTATTTTTTACGAAAACTATGTTTGCAGGTAGTGACTGTGGTATATTTGTATTTACATTGTTTTTCCGTTTTACATAATCTTGGGCAGCATCTACCATCGCATTGTATGTACTTGCAGGGATTTTGAGCTTATCGCCATTTCTGACTTTTTTAAATGTATCAGCCATTTAATCCCCAAGCCCTAACGCAGAAAAGTTTGCCGATGGATAGACTTCATGGACATATACAGATTTTGGGATTTGAATAAGACAGTTCTGGTCTGTACTTTTTTCATACCTGACCCACAGATATTCCCAGCCTTTTTTGTTTATACCTGTGATACTGCCGATTGTGATATTAGTTTTATTCGGGCTTGCTGCAAATTTATAGGTTATCTCCCAATCACCGAAACGTCCGCTCTTTGCCCCTGAAGCTCCGGCAAACAAAACTTCACCCGCTGCAAAGCCATGCCAACTGCTGGCATTGACTTTTCCAACCAGATTGAATATTGATAATTTAAAACCTGTATCAATATTGAGCTTGTTTACAACCCTTGTCTCACTGAAGTTAAAAACAGGCACAATAATATCAATGCCATTAACAGAATTATCATCAACATTGATTGCGCCTTGAAAGTCAGGCGCATTTGCTCCATATTTATGAACTTGCAGTGGAGATATGGTTTGTGTGATTTTTTGAGTGCCACCGCCAGTGTCGAAGCTGTACTCAAATTTATCTTCCTCTTTTTCGTTATAGTTATAATTTACAGTGCCAAGCCAGATTCTATCAGAAATTTGCTCGACATCGTAAGAAGCCCTGGGAATTTCAGCAGTTCCCCATTTATCTGGCGAGTTGCCAACAAGAGCTTGAATTGCTTCGCCATCATCGCTTGTTGCATTGGGGTTTTGCACATCATAAGTTTGAGTTATGATATATTCAACGCTCGCACTTCTTGCATTACCGCCAGAGCGTTTTCGTCCTGCCCATCTTTCTTCAACTGTAAATGTCGCGGCCATGTTATTCCCCAAACTCTGCGCCGCCATCAGCAGTATTATCAGCAATTTCCTCTGTGGCTGCTGCTGTGCGCATTGAAGCATCTGCGATTTTCTGCATTACTCCGCCTGCTCCCATCTGGCCCAGGCCAAATGCGCTGAACGTTCCTGCAATCGATGCTTTATCAAGACCGCTTGCCTGCCAATCTTTTTTGGGCGCAGTGAGAGCTTTTGCGGTAGGCGCAGCCGGCTCTTTGACTTTTGCTACTGCTGCATTAAATTCGTTCTTAGTTTTTGCAAGTTCCGCCGCTGTCTCTTGTGAGGCTTTTTTGTTTTCTTCAATTATATTTTGAAGACCATTTTCTACATACTGGTTTGCAGCGCCCAAGCCTGAATCGAATTCTTTTTTTGACTGCTCTCGCCTTTTGGCTCTGCGAGATTCGATTTCATTTAAGGAATCTTCTTTTTCTTTATCAATTGCAGCACGTTTAGTATCTGCCTCTTTATCTATTTGCAAAAGCTTCGAATCGGATGCGTCCTGACGATCCTGTTTGTCCTTGGAGAAACTTTCTTGTAATTCTTTTTCGGCAGCTGCCGCATCGAACTTGGAATCAGTTATTTTTTTCCACCATATCCAGACCCGCATAAGTTTTTTTGCAACCCAATCAATTGTATTTCCCCACCATTCTTTGAATGTGACCCAAATCGATTGAAAGAATTGAACACAATCAACCCATGCAGTTTTTAATAGTGCTACGGCACGCGCCCAGGTTCTTTGTATAAATGCAGCTGTCTCTGCAAAAGCAACCTCAATGCCGTAAACGGTCGCATACCAGGCAACTGCAATTGAGTAAACAAGTGCATACCAGATTTCAGCAATGAACAATTTTATACTGTGCCAATATCCAAGCATCCATTCTTTCGCCCGGAGCCATTCCATTTTTAGAAATAAAAATGCTATTTTGGCCGCTGTTCCGATATCACCATTGGCCAGCGCCGCTGTAATACCGCCTATTGCGTTTGTCGCATCAGTTCTTAATGTATTGAAACATCCGCCCAGCCAATTAAGCAATTGTCCGCCGTAACCTGTAAAATATAAAAATACCCCGGTCAATGCTGTAACCGCTGTAATTATCATTCCGATAGGTGACATCAAAAACATTAACGCTGTTCTTATTGCTGAAAAGCCCGTTCTTATTACCGCAATCGCTTTACTTACAAAAATCATGGCATATCCAAATGCGACAAACGCGCCGCCTGCGGCAACCAGTGAAGCGGCAAGATAGAGCACCATGCGAACAAGCCCGCGATTTTCTTTAATCCAATTTGAAATTTTGCCAACGATTACAGCAATTTTATTTGATAAATCCGTAATAATTGGAGCAATAGCTGCGCCGATATTCGCAAATGACATCTTTATTGTTCGCCACATTCGATTTAATGCATCATTAAGTTCCTCCGCTGATGCTGCATCTTCACTTGATAGTACTAGCCCAAGCCGTTTGGCTTCCTCCATCAATTCATCTAATCCGGCTGCTCCTTTTTCAAGCATAGGCAGCAGTGCCGTTCCGCTCTTGCCCAAAAGTTTCATAGCAATTGCAGCACGCTGGGATGGGTCTTGAATCTGGCTTAATCTATCTGCCAAAAGCCTGAATTGTTCCTCAGGCTTTAAACCAGAAAATGATGAAGCATTAAGGCCGAGCATTGCAAATATATCCGTCGTGGTTTTTAATCCCATATTTGAATCAAGAATGCTCTGCTGCATTTTGCGGATACCTTTTTCAAGCGTTTCTATATTGCTTCCCGATTGTTCAGCGGCAAAACCTAATGCGCTTAGAGACTCAACTGAAACTCCTGTCCTTTTTGACATTTTTGCAATATTGTCTCCGAACGTTGAAAAATATTTCGCAGCACCGATCAGAGGCGTTAAAATTGCAGTACCCACGCCCATCATCTTTGCGCCAAAAGAAGAAATTGACTTTCCCCATTTTTTTATATCTGTTTCAGCGGCCCTGAGCCCGCGCATTAATTTGCTTTTATCTGCAAAGATTTCGACATATGCAGCACCTGCTTTTATTGCACTTGAATTTGCCATCTTCTTCCTTCGAAAGCTTCTTTAAATAATCTTCTGGACTCTGCGTCCTTAACTTCAATTGAGTTGGCCCGCTTTCGTTTCTTTGCATAATAAGGATTAAAATCCATAGGATGGTACGTTTTGCTCTTTTTGGGATCGCTGTTGATATTGCACAATAGTGCCATGAGTGCAGAAACTCTATTCCATTCCATCCTGTCGCGAAACTCAATCGCTTCGCTCATCCACCATAATTCGCGTAACGTTAACGGCGCGGGGTCAACACCTAACAGTCCTGCTATGATGTAGATTGTTCGCCAAATATTTCCGTCAGCTTTTGACTCACATCTATCTCGTCCATTTTCTGCGTCACCCGCGCAATCGCTATGTCTATCATCTTCTGCTGGGTCGCTGCCGCTTTGGCTCTGTCGGTCCGACCCCGTTTCTGGAAAAAATCAATTATCTCACTGTAAAAGGCCGTTTGTGCAGCAAGTATCACATCACCGCCAAGGGCCTGGCCAAACTGCTCGCTTGTAATTTGCTGTGAATCTGCCTGGGGTTTAATCATACAATAAAGCACATCGCACAATAGAATCTCATCTGTGCCAAGCCTTGTAAGTAGTGGTGGATCACCAGCCTCCGGCTCGAGTAAATTAACACCTAATAAATCACGAACTCGTTTTGCGCAGTCAATTGTTAAACTAAGAGTCCAATTTCTGCCTGCGCTATCTGTAAAAGTTTTCATGAATACCTCTCAATAATATTAACCGACTACTACAATGTCTTCCCAAGCCAAGTACTTGCTGAGCTTGGCTGTAACATCAACTGTAATGGCCTCTTCCAAATTTTCTTTTCTATCAAACTTTGTAATTGCAAAATTACCACGTGGCCCGGAGCTTCCATCAGAGTCCTTCGCACCCGTCAGAGCTGCAAGGCACACCGTTGTACTATTGAGCATTGCAGTTTTTATGGCTGTAAAAAACGCATCACCAGGTTTCCAATTCATTGTCCATGACAATTCACATTCACGCAGCGTCGCCGCTGTTGCCCGCCAACCACTATTTGCGCGTGTGCTGATATCGCACTCACCAGCCGATACCGAAACAGTCAAATCTTTTACATTTGATGCTTCCGTCATTGCTGATAACTCTGCGTCGTTTGTGCCGTGATATAATTTTGCATTGATGCCTAAAATAAAATCTGCTGCTGCCATTTTGATTACTCCTGAAAATGATTATTTCTTAACGCTGTTTTGCCATAAAGCTGCCATTCGCGGCTGGTTTACTGTTAATGCCGGACCCATAAAGGGTCGCGCAGCGATATGAACATTCTTACCTTTTATTCTTGTACTTCCGCTATATTCAAGTGTACGCGGCACATCTTTACCTATTGCATTTAATGCAACCGGCCCAACAAGAACTGACCTGCTGGATGGATCGAACGAATAATAAATATAGTTTCGAAGCAGGCCCGTATGACTCAGTGGCGGTTTTCCGGGTTTACTTACCGCATTGTGAGAAGGTGCTTTCTTAATAGACCTTCTGGCAGTAAGTCTTATCATACCGCCAATTCGATTTAATACTTTCCGCGTTGCAGAATCAACCGCCGCTAAAACAATCGGACTATCAAAGAACAAAGTTTTTACTTTGCAAAGTGACTGACCAAAATTAGATACTTTTATCGCCATTAGCCAAAATACCCGAAAAATAAATCCGCACGTGTCACGTTCGTAAGTGAAATTACTTCCGCAGCAATCCATGCGATATCAAGTCCATCGAAACTAATAGTTGTCATGAGATTATTACCGCTATTAATTGCCTTAATACCCGTTGGCCAATAAGATGTAATTGCGGCTGAATCGGCATATCGCGTCAAAGTAGTTTCTTCTTGTGTTTGCGGGTCTTTATTGCAGGTCATTGTGCCAAGTGTAAATGTGATGTCTGCGATAAGCTGTGCTGGGCCCGAGTGTGGGTTTCTGCCACCCCAGAGACGAACACCGACAGTTCCGTTTTCATCGCCAATTGCTGCAAGGATTAATTCCAAACCTCGGATAGCGGCAGAATTGATATTTTTGGCAAATGAGGGCTTATTATCAAAAGTATTTGCATTGAGAACTGGATTATCAACCGCATCGACGGATCGTAAAACTTGCCAACCTGAATTTGTTCTATGATTATTCATTGTTTTTCTTCATATAAAAGAGTCTCGGCCATAGGCCGAATCATCAGTTTTTCACTTTTAGTTTTACACTTTTAACTATTAAACAAATCTGTTTAACCTTCTAAATGGACTTGCTGGTGCTAATGTTCCTGTCACATTTCCACAAACAATGCCTTTTTTTAAATTTGCTGCATCAGGCACAAGAGCTAAAATAGATGGATTTGGATTGCCCCAAATTTCCCAATAATTATCTGGATTTGGTGCATAAACCATGCTTCCAGTTACCGGCATAGACCACTCCGAGCTTATCATATTGCAGCCGTTAAGAATTGCAGGAAACGCCATACTTTTAACTGCTTCACAAAATGAACCGGTGCCTGCAATTAAAGTTGAATTTTCAATTATGCAGCTACCGTCTTCCAGACGAATAGCATTTGCATCAAAACCTGTGCCGCCGATAAGAGTACAATTATTAATGTACAAATTTGCAACATCATTATATTGCGCACTAAATACACAAGATGCATATTCTCCTTCAGCCATCAGGGTTCCATTGTAAATATTTGCAAACGTAGTCATGCCGGTCAACTGCACACCCAGCGAATAATCGCCGGTTGCTATAATGTCACCATACAAATTCAAGGTGGTATTGTCTTGATACATACATATTGCACCGTTTTCGGTGCCGTTTGCTATTAAATCCCCGAAAATCGTAACATCTGAATTTGGCTGTATATCAATGCTGCTGTACTGCGTATTATTTTCAATGTCTGCATGTATGACCAGACCAGTGCCAGCAAATCTGAAAAAATTAACATCACATATTAATTTAGCGCATGTCAAATCTGTGCTAATTGTAAATATTTTGCCATTTGTATAAAATGTGTCTGTGCTGTAATCAGTTACCTCAGTATCAAGCCAATCGCCTGTTCCATTTGGCAGAGAATTCCACTGATGGAATGAATTGAAATTCTGACTAGCAAGTTGTGCATACCAGTTTGCCACTATATCGCTTTCCTTATAGAATTGATTGCTCCTATTATGGCTACAAGCCCATCAAATAACGGCGCAACTTGCGGAGCCAGTGTTACTAAATCCGCCGGCAAATTCATTATGTCAGGTATCCTTATGCTTGCGTGCTGTCCTGTTGCTTTTACCCAGGTACCATCGGTATTGATTGCACCGGCCAAAGTAATATTTGCAGATACACGCAGTTGACCACCTACAATTCTTGACGATAAAACAATATTTGATGCATAAACAGCATTTGGCGTTTCTATCTGTGTTTCAATCGGTAAAGGCATTTTATTTTCCTTATTCAATTACTTTGAAATTTAATGTTACAACGCTTGTAAAAACGCTAGGCGGCTGAATATGCTCAACCGAATACAATGGATCAATTGATTGTTTGAAACATACAGCGCCGATATCCTGATAGATTTTCTTGCGAAAACTTTTGGCAATTGCCAAAACAAGCTCTGTTAGAGCTGTAACCTCAATATCATCCGGCGCTTTTACCGCTTTTTGAATAGCGATATCTATTTGGTAATCGAATTCACTGCTATTGCGGCTGGAATTTGTGATATTTACGCTTTTAGGAACAACTGTAACTCGCAGAGTTGACAAATCCTTCAATTCGTAAAATGGAAAAAGCGTCCTTACAGCAGTAAATGGCAAAGCAAAGTTACTGTCATTTAAACTCTGAACAATTTTTTCAGCTAATTGCAAAACCATATTATTCTTCATCCTTCTTTACAGCAGCCAAACCATCCGGATTATCCATCTTAAATGCATTTGCATCTAATAAACACGGCCGCTCTCTGCAAACAGCACAAAAAGTCTGGATCGCATTTATCAGTCTTTCCTCCTGCGAGCTTTTTTCCTTAATGAGTTTTTGAAGAGAGGCAACCAGGCAGTAATTGCTGTACATAAGATATGCAACAAGGGCAAAACAAAGACCCAATTCACCATATTTCATGAACTGGTCGGCTATAGTTACAACGTCATTGGCCTGACCTGCGCCGGACGCAAGCATGTAAAATGGAATAGCCGACATAAATATCTTAGTTGTTAAGGACATCTAAATTTCCTTTGTATGAAAGCGAATAATTTTGTGGTAAGGATCGCTGTATCGCCAACAGCCATCGTCCAGAAATAACGCTTCATAAGTTTTGCCTTCGATTTCAATACGGTCACCAGTTTTGGGAACCGTTAATAGCCCATCAATAATTAAATCTTCTGCCTGAAATAAAAAATCAGTTACTTGTCCGCCAATCTTAAAACCCGAATCATCTTCTATCTGATAATTTGTTTTGCCAAAGCTGGCGCAGATATTTATCGTATCTGCGCCGCGTTTATAGATAACTGTTTCCGATGCATGCAACTTCAATTTGTCCGCAAGAAATTGAACCCCGTTTTTCAAAAGATTAACCATAACGACTCACAAATTCTAAATCCTAATATCTAAGCCCTAAATAAATCCTAATTACCAAAATTCGAATTTTGAAATTGTTTAGAATTTAGCATTTAGTGCTTAGGATTTTAGTTCTCTTGTGCCCAAGTTCCGTGAATTGCTTTAATGCGGTAACCATCAGTACCGTCAGCAACAAAAGTAATGAAGTCACCTTTCTTGGCTGTTGCCTTGGTATTGGAGAGTTTTTTGCCGTCGCCGCCTGCTGCGACACCAAGACCGCCGAGGTTTTTATCCGCCGCCTGGAAATCTACTTCGACAAGTGCCCCACCATCAGCAGCCATGTTCATAATCGTAAATTCAAGACCAACGGCAGTCGCTGGCAGCGTAATTACTGTATTGTCAGCTGTACAATCGTAGCAACTGCCGGATTCAGTTACTGCTGCGTTTGCACTTGCCGCCTTAGTGATTCGGGCATTTCCTGCAAATGTTGGAATCCGAGCATCGAATTTATTCAATGCAACATAAACAAACTGATCTGCTGCTGCAGCAGCAATTACTGCCGTGCCAAGCAAGGTATCGCCAGCTGCCTGTGCATCGCCGCCAATTTGTGTAGCAGCGCCGCTTCCTGCGACACCGCCCTGCGGATTGCCATCAGCATCGAACCAGACAGTCAGACCTGCTGCAAATGCCTCGTTCTTTTTGGGCACTGCAAAAACGCCTTCAACTGCTAATGCGCCTTTTACATTTGCAGGGATATCGAGCTTTGTTATGCCGACAAGACCTTTTTGTACAACGATTGTCCCAGCTGCTACATCAACAGCCGGTGTGTAATCGATTGATTTGCCATTTTGATAAAAACTAATCATTTTAAAATTCTCCTATAAAAAATATCTGAAAACTGATAACTGAAAGCTGACAGCTAACTCCTAGGCTTCACCCTTGAACTTCACAGCGCCGCGATAATCCTGTTCTCTTACGCCGAAATCAATAAAGCCTCTGAACTGAATACCGAGCGTGTTGAAATCGGCATCGGTCTTTTCAACTGTTGGCTGATCGATTCCATTGAGGAACGCAACTTCCAGGGCAGGAAGTCTGTTAGGATCAGCAAACAGATACCATGCCTTTGAACTATATCCTGCAAAAGATGAATTGCTCAAATAGCTGCTCGATACCACTTCATATTTACCAATATGCGGATTAGATGCTGGTTTACCTTTGTTGGCCGTTGTAGTTTCGTTTAATGTTGGTGACTTCATCAATAAATCAGCTGGAACTCTCAGTGCCGTTGGCACAAGGATTAATGAAGGTTGAACACCCAGCGGTTTGCCGTTTGGTTTTGTTTGTTCGCCAAACACTACCTCGGCATCTGTCAATGAATCAACACCTAATGCTGTATCTGCCCCATCTTTATAATTCTTATGAGCCGTCGAGAAAAAGCTCGATGGATTTGAAAGCAAAAGACCCCACACTGCATCAGCTATTGCCTCCGCTGCGCCCATACCAATCTGCCTGGGCACATCCGTAAAAGCTGCCAGATCATCATTGATAATCATCTGGCGAGTCAGTGCAAACATGATACCGTGAGTATCAGCCTTCTGGCCGTACTTCTGCTCATCGATTTTACCATGTTTCAATTCTCCATCGGGGCCAACCTGCTCGAATTTGAAACTTCCGGTCATACGATACCGGCTATGTTCTTTAAAATCGTTTACACTTGCAATCTTGCAAATCTTTCGCCATGCATCTTCAATATAGTTATAACCTTCCAAAAGCATTTTATTAGCTACATTGGAAAGTATCCCCGGCAGCGATGCTGTACTGAAAGCCGCTGCAAGCCATGCCGATGCATCCCTGCGGAATCTTGGCAGCTGCATTGCGCAAATCTGCTCACAATATTCCTGGATACCAATACCGCGAAGTTTTTCAGCTGCATCAAGCGTCTGGTCATCGTAATATTTTTCGAGTCTGGAACCTGAGATACCTGAAGCCATCAATGCAACTGCCTCAAAGACCTTTGGTGTTGCGGTAATTTTCTGCGAAGAGATAATATTTACATTTGGTCTGGATGCACGAAGAACCTCAAGTTCGCATTTGCTCTGGTCCCATCCTTCTGCAATTGCCTTTGCTTCGATATCATCGTATTTGCCGCAGCAGATTTTCTTGATAGCTGCGATACGAGAAGTTTCCGCTGCGGCTGCTGCCCTGATATCTGCAGTTGTGGATTCTGCGGTAATAGTTTCATCTTTATTTTTTTCTTGATTTTCCATAGTATTCTCCGTTAAACTTGCGGCAATCGTCGCCGAGGTATTGTTATCAGCACCAAGGGTTACAAAACTAATCTCACCTAATGTCGCCCTTCGTGCTATATTCATTGGGCCGGCAAATTCCTTGCCGTTTACTTTAGCGATGTTGCCTGCTTTGATAAATTCGACCTGGTCTGCTCGTGCCCCAATCGATGCTTGCCATTTAAAACCTTTATCTGCCAGGGCAATTACACGCGTTACGCGGGGTGAATCGCCTAAGATTTCGCCAACGGCGATGAGATTATTTTCCAGAATATCTACATGGTCAGTCTGGCCAAGTAAATCATCGATATCCTGGTTATGACTTATAAAAATCGGCCGGGATGAATTGCCAACATTTAATCCTTGAAGGTCAATGACCACAGGATACTTCCAGCCTTCAAGCATCATTGGCCCACCGGTATACGCCGTCATTGAAAATCTGCGGTTTTTGGGTTTTTCGTTTTCGCCAAGTGCCTGTGCTGCTTCGATTGAAAAGTTTGCTGTTAAATTTAATTTATTCTGACTCATCATCTTTCTCCGTAACTGAAGTAGTAGTTGTATTTGCCTCCGGCGTTGAAATGCCAAGTTCATCCATTAATTTTTTCTCGCGTGATCGCTGGCGAAGTTCAACTTCCCAGTCCTTGCCTTGTTTTGCATATTCATCTGCCAATGTGGTTGTATGATTGGAAAGCCTCATTTCCTGGGCTTTTGCTTCTTTGGCTGGGTCTACATGTTCAGTTCCATCCCAAAACCACTGATGGGGGAAACGGCGAATAGTGCGCCAATTCAGCGGTAAATAATCAGAAATGAGTATCGCTTCATTCAGCCATGCCTGCAAAATCCTATCGAGTATCACTAGTGCCATATCCGCCTGATCCACCCTGATGCTTTTGTAATATGTTTGATGGTCAAGTCGGCCTGACGCATAGTTGTATCCCGATGAATTACACGCTGCGATATTAAACGGCATATTCAAACATCGTGCGATCTCATTTAAAATCTGGTTTTTGAATTCGCCATAAGTAGTCGTTGGCTGATGTGCTTCAATCTGGCCCAGTTTCCAGCCATCAGGCAAAGTCGTTGCCATCCTTTTTTCGAGTGCAACTACATCCATCGGCTCTAAATTGGCAGCTTCACCATTTGCCGGGCTATCTGTATAAAGTACCGCTGCAAAATCGGCGGCAGTTTCTGCTGCGGCAATAACGGCAAGTGTGTATCGTCGAAGCTGGGCAAATAGGGGAAGTGCCGGAGTAATTTCGGGAATACCGCGACTTTGACCGGGCCTATCGGCCCTGAACCAGTGAATCATAGAACCGGCATCGACAGTGTTATAATCATGATCAAAAGCCAGGGACATTGAGCCGGGATGGTTTTTAAGAACAAAATAGTTTGCAGGATTGCCGAATTCATCAAATTCAATGCCATCAACTAATGATTGCGTGTTAAGAAATTTGGACCATGGCGTAGTAATCTGGTCTGCTTCAATAAGCCGAAGGTCAAGCTTTACAGGAGAATTTAAATTCCTGTTTATTGAGAGTATCCCGAATGCCTCACCATCGCTTGCTCGTGTCATTCGCATGGTACGAAGTTTCTGGGCAAGACGGATTTGGGAGGCCCAGTTCATAAATTCCGTTTCGATAATGCCATTACCGCAATCGTCATCGGTCAGCATCTGAAGTCTTGGACCTGTGCCGACTACATCATTAGCCAAGGTAGTAACAATTCCGCGAGCGTAACTGTTATTGGCAACCTCATATCGGGAGCGATTTCGAAGAGTTTTGCGAACTTCGACGTTAGCAGCGCCATCAGCGGACAGAGAATCTGCATTAGCCCAGTGCCGCTGGTTATCAGCTGTGGTCTGGGCAGCATCAAACCTTGCCCGCAGGATTCGTCCTGCCGGCTGATAAACCTTTTGCTTTTTATTTTTACCGAAAAACCACATACTTAAACCGTTCCCGATGGAGACAACTTTGAAAACTTAATGCCGAGACCTTTTCGCCTGCTTGCAGTTTTACTTGCCAGATACTTATCAGCCGCAATTTGGTCAGCCAGAGAATGCTGCTCGACAGAAAGTCCGTCACTGCTGACTTTGGCAGGTGATTTTAAATTTTCTTGAATTACGTCTTCTATTCCGTTCGTCATAAAATATTTTTCCTTCTGTATAGGTATTCGAATGAGAATGGTCTTGGGGAACGCTAGTTAAAAAAAACTTTCCAGATATGGAAAAAAATTTGAAATCTGGTGTAAAAATGATGTTATAATGATATTTTTACTACGAGGTGTTCTATGGAACCTGAAATAAAACCAGAAAATTTCGAGGCTCTAAAACTGCACACTATGTTTATCGCGATGGTCATTCGCAATGCTATGGAGGATTTTCACTGCAAATATCTATCGGATGCACAGATGAAAGAACTTAATCCAATAATTCGCAATGCCGTATTCACCGCCTTGTATGCCCAACAAACCATGCTTAAATCCGAAAGGTCTTTGGATTTTGTGAATTCCAATATTGAGATGGTGCCAAATTATTGGGAACAGCCAGAATTTTTAAAAGGATTTAAGACGTGAGTAGTTTTATTTTACCACCTTCTCACATGTTGTTACCCTCTTTCCACAATTTCTGCAGCGTCTTGACCGAATAATTTGATTTTTACCTTTGCGCGTATTATCTGTAAAGAAATGCTGGCAACCGCAATCATGGCATACCAATCCAACTGCTTTTTTAACATTTTCCTGATTTATGTTTGTCATAGTCTCTGTTTCTGAATATCTGAAAGTTTAATTCGTTCTCTTTTCGAATATGTTTTTACATTATGGCCGCTTAAACTGCATCCACACATCGATGCCGCAACTGAACACCCTACCATACAATCAAGCCAGTGATTATCAATGCCACCGACTTTAGGTGACCATTGATAAACCACTCTGCCATGTCCTTCGGTTCGCACCCAGCTTTCAGAACCAGCCACGTGCTGGGCAAATAATGAATGCTGATGGCCGCTTTTGCCAAAAATTGTCATACTGCCATGATCGCCTGCCGCGACAAACAATCTTTCATGAACAAATGTTTTCCAATAGTTCGTATCGATTGCCACATGTGTAAATTCTCCGGTTTTATTAATATTGGGAATATACCAATGATGCCCATGCCGCTCGCCAGGTTTTCGCTTATAGGTTGACATTGGTTTACTTGCCGCTCGAATGCCCACACCTTTTGATGCCATGATGTTACTGCCGAATTTATGGCGGATATTTTCGACAATGCCGGGCATATAACCGCTGTCAATCAGGCATTTATCGATTTTCGTAACACCTGTGCCACGATTCCATTCTCTATTGAGAAAATCGCTGCATAGTTTTTCCAATCCCGCCTGTATCGCACCTTCTTTTTCCATGCCGCGAGAAATATCCTGTAATGTAATTTGTGCTTTACGCAGAGTAAATGAAGCCCTCCTCTGGTCAGGATATGTGCCATAATCCACGACAAAACCTGTAAAATCTTCTGCCCATGCACACACCGCGTAAAACAATAATTTATCATGCACATCGATAAACATCGTAAGATATTGACAAGAAAGCGGGACATCCCCGCGCTTTCTGCCATTGATTTTCTCCATGACCTGCTCAACCGTCAAAACCTGTTCATCAGATTGCTCTGCAATCGGGTCGTTCTGATATTCAGCATAAAATGCGGCCTCATTCCTGATCATTAGATTCATGGCGTGCTGTATGGCCGAGATTTCATCTTCATTATAACGCTGTGGCCAGGCAACACTGCTGCCAGAATCCATTGCAGCTCTATTTTGAATATAGAATTCAGTGGCCTCTTTTCCGCCGTTGCCGCTGCGAAGACTTTCTGCCCTGATTTCCTCATATTTTTCCCAAAGTTTAGTATCCGTCGGAAATGCATAAACCATTTTCGTACATTGCCCCTGCCATTCGGGATTTTTATCAAGGTCAAGAAGCTGGTCGGCAAGGTCTTTGCAGTATATTTTTGTACAGGTAAGTAGTCCGGATATTTTCTTGCCAGGTCCAGCCATACCAAGCACGTCACCATTTAACGTACTTAGTCTCTGATTAGTCTGGTCAACTGATTTTGCTGATTCGCGTGTTTGTGGGTCATCGATTAGAACCAAATCCGGTCGAATAATTTTACCGTCCATCGTTGTATGTATCTGACCGCGAATATTACTATCCAAACTATCGACAGTAATCACAGAACCTGATGCAATACTTCCAGCAATCATAGGAATAACTATTTTATGCGTTCCCCACACCGGATAAGTAAGCTGGCCATTATATCTTTGCCCTCTTTGTTTATGTGCAGAGTTTTCCAGGCATTGAATTGGGTAAATAATTTCAGGAAAATCCGCTAAAAGCAGGTCATTACCAAGCATAGCGGCCTGGACGCTTTGAAAAAGATTCAGAGATTGTCTTGTGGCCGAGCCAATCAAACATACATATCTGCGGGCACCAATAAGTATTGCCCAAATGGCAGCTGAGCGAGTCAGAGCAGATTTGCCGCTTCCACGAGGCATTGCAAAAGCGAACAGTCCACCATTAAGAACTGATTGTTCTATTTTTGAAATTACTCGCAGATGATCATCAGACCAAGGCAAATAAAACACATCACAAAAGTAAGTCTCACAAAAGAATCTAAAATCACTGCATGCTTTTTCCCTTCGCTCAACATTTTCAATTTGAGGGATTTGGCCAATATCCTGAGCAGCTTTTCTCGCAGCATTTTTTGCAACTAAATCTTTCAGACGCGATTCTTCTACAGTTTGCTTGGTCTGTTTTGGTTTTTCATATTCTTTTGCCAACCATGAAACATAGCGCAGCAGATTAATATGCTTGCCATCACCAATTCTGTATGCAGCAATATCCATCTGCCTGCGTAAACGTGGACGGTCAATTACAAAACCAATCGGTGTGGCATTTATTAATTGCAGAAGCTGCGATTGTGTCAATTTATTTACGTCAATTGCCATAATTTTCTTTGCTGTTTAGCCATGCGCCATATGAAATAAGATTAATTGTTCCATCCTCCGCCGTCGGCATACCCTGTTGTATATGTTTGCGGACAATCTCAGCCGGTAATCCCAGCATCTTAGCAGCCATTTCCACAGTTAATGCAGAAGGATTCAGCTTGTTATTGCCGGGTTTAACATCATTTTGTTGTGGCATTAAAAATCTCACATATTTTCAAAAATAATTGATTATTCCGCTTGGCTTATTGGGAAAAACATGGCCTGATCCATGCAACATAGAACATAAATTTTTGAAAGGGAAAAGATGGTAAATTATAAAAAAAAGAATCGAAAAAGCCCGCGAGCTCCTTAAAGACCTCACAGCGATAAACACACTTTACCGCACAACCCCAAATTGGATTAAAGAACAAAGAGCAAAGATTTACAGATTTCTGAAAACACAAAAGTAAAAAGAAAGGCGCAAAAATGTCAAATTTAAATGAAGAATACAAAAAAGCAAAGTTCGATATCGCAAACCTGATAGGATGGTTCGAATGCGAATTGGAAAAAGAATCAAATCTAGGCTCGCCAGTTGATGCCCGACGCGAACTAATAAGGGCATTGGCACTATTTAGCGGCATATCAGAAGAAGAAATCAAAGATTTACTCGAACATTTAGAAAGGGCACATAAATGAAAATCCGAATCACAAAAGGTAAATACAAAGGAATTCGCGGCAGAGTTGTCGGAGTCTATACCGATGGCCGCTATGACATCAACGTCATCAAACCAACCCACACAAAACCCAACCAACCAAAAATACCCACACAAATGGTCATCAAAATAAATAATTGCAGGGAGATATAAGCGATGAAGGTTAAAACAATTATACTCGAAGGCCAGACGGGATACATAGCAACAATTAGCAGAGAAGAAAAAAGTATCGTCTGTCATATCGCAGATAAGACTGGAAATTGTGTAAACATCCATCTTGTATCGCCTGATGATCGGGACGACCAGTTCAGCCTTGCCGAATGTATCCAATTCCAATTGGATGGCTGCCAAGGCACCAACAGTATGAAACATGATTATTTCAGACTTGTAACACTTTTTGCAGATTAAGGAGATTTTAAAATGAACGAAACAACTATGGAACAAATTATAGCGGACGCATTGATAGAACAAGATGAAATTATATCTACGCAGACATTTGAAGCGGCCTGTGTTCTTACAACAAATAATGGTCTTGTTGTTAGAACTGAAGACGGCAGTGAATTTCAAATAACAATTGTTCAAAGCAGATAAAATAATATTTTTTAAGAAAGGAAAACTACAATGAAAAAAGAAGAAATTGAAATTAACGGTCTCTATACTATGAAAGTTGGCAAAAACACCACCGCTGTTCGTATTATGAGCCAAAATGCAGATGGTCACTGGGTTGCTTGTAATATCAAAACCAACAAGGAAATCCTCATTAAATCCGAAAATCAACTTACTGGTGTTTACAAAGCCGAATCGGAAGATGGAGCCATGGATACAACCAAAACGCACACCTCGCCCCACACCCCCTCGCAGGTTGAAACCGAAACCGAGGGATCGAGCACAACTGCTAAGCCCAAGAAAAAACGCACCGGGTCGCAAACTGGTGGTTTGACTGCGGCGTTGCTTGTTCTTGAAGAAGAAGGCAAACCGCTCAATTGTCAGGAGATGGTCAAATTGATGATTGAAAGAGGCTACTGGAATACCATTGGCAAGACCCCGGCCAGTACGATTTACAGCGCCATCATCACGGAAATTAAGAAAAAAGGCGATGACTCGCGGTTCCGCAAAACCGAGCGTGGTAAATTTGAATTGGCTGCTAAGTAACATTAGAACTCCTCACTCCAAAGCCACGGTGTTTCCATACCGCGGCTTTTTTTAATTCCGAAAGCGGACTGTCGGAACCGCCCCGACCTCTTGACCATGGGTAGGTCACGGCTCTCTCTTGAGCCCTCGCCCGCATCTATTTTCCAAATCAAATCATCTTTTTTGGGATATCGTTTTGTCCAGTCGACGGAACTTTCTCGTAATAATTGCTTTCTTTTTTTGTGGCTGCACAGAAATCTACAATACCTAAACTGCCTGCCCCATACTTTCTTTAGTCCCAGTTTTACATATACATCTTTTCCGCGAGAACCGAATCTTGTATTTAATAATCTCGGATGTACAGGTTCACCGTCATCGGTTAAATAAATCTCTGTAGTAATAAACCCACCATAGAGCCAGTTTGCAGCTTGATAGATATATCCGGGTTTACCACGCAGGCCATCTGCCCATGTAAAAAGAACAATTTTTTCCGGCTGATTTTGTTTGAACCATAATTCACAACCGGCAAGTAACTGGCTTTCAGTATTTCTTGGCAAATCATCCCGGCAGCACAAGCGATTTAATTCCCAATAATCTTTCGTGTCTAACGTTGGGAATAATTTTTGAATAGTATGTCTCGGTCTCGTACCCCATCCCCATATCGCAACACCTGCCAGACCAGCTTTGTCATAAAATCCGAGCGAGGTCAAACAATGAGGCGGAAATACATTACTGTAATGCCACCTGCGGCAAAGCTCTTTAGCTGCATTTATGGGGATGGGTTGTACGTTAATCATCAGTTTGCCTTTTCAAGTTGTGCTTTTTTGCCAGTGAATTCTTCCCAGCGTTTAATTAACACGTCGCAGTACTTAGGGTCTATTTCCATACCGTAGCATATGCGCCCATTTTTTTGACTCGCGATAAGCGTAGTGCCGGAACCTAAAAATAAATCCAGTACAATATTGCCGCTTCGGGAACTATTTATTAGAGCCCTTTCTACTATTTCCACAGGCTTCATGGTGGGATGAAGTCTATTGGCAGCTGGCTTTTTTTCTTCCCAGACGGTATTTTGTGTCTTATCGCCATACCAATTGTCAGACTTGCCTTTGATATGCGCATAAAAAATCGGTTCATGCCGGAACTTGTATCTGCCAAATCCCCATGCAAATGTATTTTTTACCCATACAATCTGAACTCTTGGTTCTATACCTGCCCTTCGCATACTCGCCTCAGTATCCATTTGCCAGGCAGATGCATGACAAATATACAGTGCGGCATTGTCATATACATTTTCTGCAAATCTTGTAAAAAATGAATCCATGAATGATATGTACTGCTCTTCCGTCATGGCATCGTTCTTGATAGTCATTTCATCTTCCGTACCTCCGACATAGTCGACATTATATGGCCCATCAGTAAAAACCATATCGGCCTTAACACCTGCCATAAGTCTATCAACATCTTCTTTTTTGGTACTATCACCGCATAAAACTATGTGTGCGCCTTTGACATTCTGGCGGGTATATTCAAATTCATGTCCGCATTGACATTTAGTCTTCATTTGTTGCTTTCCTTTCGATTCGAATTGCTTTTTTTCCTGTAAACTCTTCCCATCGTTGAATGCAGATGTCCGCATACAAAGGGTCTATTTCAATGGCCATACATCTGCGGCCTAATTTTTGAGCTGCGATTATTGTCGTGCCCGAGCCACAAAAAGGCTCAAGTACACAAGAGCCTTGTCTTGTTGCCATAGAAATAAAATGCTCTGCAAACGCAACCGGAAACACCGCCGCATGAACATCGGAATAATCGTTTTTGCCCGATGGATTAAGCTCAAATACATTTGAAATATCTCTAAAAGTATTTGTTTTTATCTGGCGTGTGGGATTTAACTGCGTTGCAAAGATAAAGATATACTCAAACCTGGAATTCATGACCGATTCGCACATGGCGGGCCGCCCCCCACCTTTATGCCATATCGCAACATCACAAAAATGCTCTCGCAGAGCGTACAGCATATCAATGACCGCGATTTTATTACCGCTAAGTTGCTGAATATTTATGAATTGATATTGGCTATGCTTTTGAACATTTTTAATTACCGCTATCAAAAACGATAAATATTCTTCCTGGGTTTTATTGTCACTGTCATTGGCATACTTTTGCTCGGTCATATTCTTATTTCCGCCAAGGGAATTATCGCCGGCATTATATGGCGGGCTGCTGAAAACAATATCTGCAATCTCGCCGCTCATCAAATACGCAAGGTCATCGCCGCTCGTGGAGTCGCCGCAAAGCAGACGATGACCACCGGATACATTGGCAGGCAGTATTTCAAACTCATGTTGGCATTGCTGGCAAATCATAGACTGTGTTCCTTTCCGCACTTTGGGCATGTAACTTTGCCGCCGAGAATGTATAAATCACCCGGTTTTGTTATAGCTTCCTTGGGAGGTTCTGGGACTGCATCTTCGTCGGTAAGTCCTTCTTCTGCCGGTTCGGCAAGTAAATCTGAAAGTTCTTCTTCACTAAAACCAAGCAAATCAAGATTGAAATCCAAATCTTGAAGTTCTTTTAGTTCGACAGGGAGTAGTTCATAATCCCATTTAGAAAGTTCATGCAGTTTGTTGTCAGCAACTCGAAATGCTTTGACTTGTTCGGGTGTTAAATCGTCGGCGCGAATTACCGGTACTTCGGTCATGCCGAGTTCTTTGGCTGCCATAATTCTGGTGTGTCCGGCGATAATAGTGCCGGCAGAATCAAGTATCACAGGAACCTTAAAGCCAAACTCTTTTATTGACTTCGCGACCCCCGCAATCGCTGCACTGTTATCGCGAGGGTTATTTTCATATACCTTTATTTTATCAATACTTACCATCTCTATTTGCATAATAAAAAATCCTTTTAAAAAATATGTTCAACTCCGACCGAATGTCTTTTATAACGCTACTGTTCCCGCCGCGGTCTTGGAACTTTTCCGCCTGGAAGGAACCAAATTCGCACCACGTTGCGACAGGTTGCAATAACTTTTCTTGTTCGTAGAGAGATCGCTTATTTCTATTTGGTTGCAACCTACGCGAACGTGTGCGTTCGCGGTTTTGCACTAAAATTACGTATATAAGTCAGCCCCGAATACGGTAAATGCATCGCGAAGTTTTTCACTTAATGAAAATCCAATTCCATATCGATTTAAAATCCGGCGCGTGTAGATAGATGGTTCTTTGTTCCATTTTCTATTAAAATTAGATTCGCCTTCTTTACTGCATTTATGGTTTTTACTGAGAGGTTGCTCACAGATAACACAAATATCACTGTCGTCATCGTCGTTTGTATATACATAATATTTTGACATTACTTCTTCCTTGATAAGATATATTTTGATTAAATTAATAATCTTGATAAACTTTAAATTTGGGTTTGGCTGTTCCTTGGCGGGGAAGGTTGTTGTTCAACCCTCCCCAGCCAAACCTTCATTCATCAATCATCAGCTTCCGCTATTAGTTTTTCTTGCTTCACCGATGTTTTGATACAACTGTGTTTCAACAGCCTTTACTTCTGGAACGGTTGATTGCGATACCTGTTTCATAGTCAGTTCAACACCTTGTTTGTGTGCATCATACTTTGCCTGTGCTTCAGCGGCTTTCTGTGCATTTCTTTTTGCAAGTGCCGTTGCCGTTGCAGCAGCTAATCCAAGACCGATTTCAATTAGCGGTGCGTAAGGATTGAAAGGCGTGCTCGCTGCATTAGCGGCTCTTGCACCTTCAAGAACGGTAGTCAAACTGTCAGAGCCGCTGTATTGTGCGTTCTTTAATGCGTCTGCAATTACAACGGTTTTTTCCTGAACTGCGTTAATACCATTCTGAAGTTTTTCAACTGTGCTCAATGCATTAGGGTCTAAGCTGCCATTTTGCTTAAGAGTTTCTAATGCAATTTTTGTCTGCTCCTGAAACTGGTCAATTTGATTGCTTAACTGCTGGGTTTGATTTGCCAGACTTTGAAGATCGTCAGGTTGGACATTCGGCATTTGACAACCGCCAAGCCATAGACTTAAAGCTGTAACAATGATAATTACCGCAATCGCTACATCCCATTTGCTGATTTGTTTTAATGATTTCATTTCCGTACTCCTTAAAAAAATATTAATTGTTAACCGACAACGCTGCCGATTTTTCTTTTGAATTCATAAGCGAGCCATTGAGGACATTTGTGCTGCTGCATCGAACACACGGTTTGATTACATTGAGCTCTCTGCCGAAATACATCATCTGGCAATCCAGACAGTAGTGAGCATAAAAATGTTGTATCTCGTTTTTGATTATTGTTTTATTCATATCTTTTTATCTTTGTTAATTTGCAGCGATTATTGAATCTTTCCCCGTTTCACCCCTTCTATACGCGTGCGCGCGCATCGCGTCACGCGCGTGGGGGTGGGGTGAATAGGAGAAAGATTATTATTTTTTTTATTAAATATATTATTTTTCATATACTTATGACTTTTGAATCTTTCTCCGAATCTTTCACCCCCTACAGGTGAAACATTCGCAATTTTTTTTCTTTTTTTGCTTTTTGTCTTCATATGGCCTCAAAACAGCTCAAATCAGTCGAATCTTTCACCCCAAAGGTGAAAGATTCGGGGAAGGATTCAATCCTCCAGCAAGTGATATCCCTTCCCTTTATTGGTTTTAGTTTCAATGATGACAGATTCGATATCTCCCTGCTCAGTTAAAGTGTCTATGAGGTTCTTAAAGTTTGTCTTCTCAATTTTCATCCGCTTCATAAGTACGCTATGCAGTAGTGTTTGATGCTTGGCTTGACGAAGTTTTTGTTTAACTTTCAGACATAAAGCATCAAAATCATTTTCAGCAACATAGCATTGAGTAAGATAGAGCATCCTCCGCAATTGATGATCTATAAGTGCAACAGACCATTTTGCAGCAGCTGCGCCAACCAAAGGTGACAAATGATTTTCACTGCACGCATAAATAAGGGCTAATTTTCTGGCATTTTCGTTTGCCCTGCCCCATACAGTTTTTGAAACTTCATCATTATTCTCTTCCGCTTTCGCATATTCGCTGTCAGCAAATACCCGGAAATCATCCAAAATGCGTTTGCCTTCAGCGGAGTAGTCGACAACTGCGGGAACAGGATTAACATCAATAAGGTTGTTGGGTTTTCCGGGATTAAAGTTTTTCCACCATTTAGCAGTCTCAAGTATTTCTTTAGGCATCGAATCAATAAGACCGGCATCCTTACCTTCCGACCGCTTGCCCACATCAATAGTTATCATTCTTGCGATAAATCCGTTGGTAAGCATTCGTTCGCTTAGTGCGCTATAATAATATTTTGGCGTTGCCGTTCCAAAAAATGTAAGATGCGGCTGGTTTATAAATCCTGCGGGGATTTTCCCGGCTTTTCTACGCATTGGATAAACAGAATTGCTGGATGTGTACATTGTAAGAAGCGTACTCATTATGCTCTCATAATGGCCGTCTCGGCTCTTATTAAACGCCAGAAGCATGGTATCAACTTCATCATTTTGAAAGAGCATGCACGGCGACTGAAACATCGCATCCTGCAAACCTTCACCAGAGGCAAATTTATCTCCTAAGGCATTCATTTCGCCTATCTGGTTAAGGATGTATGCATTGATTTTGCGGGGATAATCTTTGCCTGTTGAAGCGCCGGCAAGAGCAAGGATATAAATGTTGGGCCGAAGATCACCTTTCTCGCGAACCTTTCGACTGCATAAATAAGATTGACCGGCCAGACTTCCACAAAATGCCATGTGTTGATTGGGATATGCTGAAACCTGCATACAAAAATCAATTACCCGCGAAACAAATCCAGGAACACGCAGAAGCTCAATTGGAATTGGACCGGGGTCAGTAAATTTTTGAATTTGTTTATCTTCTTTTTCAGTAGATTTGACCAATGCGGAAATATTTACATCGGTTGGCACTTCGGTATTTTTTTCGCCATAGCCTTCTGCTGCCAGTGTCTGTGCCGCCTCGCTGTAATCGCCATTATGCTCAAGAAGTGTGTAAA
This sequence comes from Planctomycetes bacterium GWF2_42_9, assembly GCA_001825675.1. Lineage (GTDB taxonomy): Bacteria > Planctomycetota > Phycisphaerae > Sedimentisphaerales > UBA12454 > UBA12454. The sequence continues at coordinate 52,716 of MHYA01000071.1, forward strand.
CGCTAAATGGCGAGTACGCCCTATCGCCCTCAAATGGATAAGCATTCTTTGAAAAACAATAAAATACTCTATCTTTCAAACTAGCTGACCAGCCAATCTCTTTACCAGGTCTGCGCCAACGCTCGTTTTCACCGCCTTGGGCTAAAGTCCAGCCATGTGAAATGAGAACAGTTTTAAAATCTCCGCGAGCATTGTAATCATCACCGGGACGAAGTGAATTATGCGATGCAGATACAACTGGCTCTCGGACTGGTTCAGGTATAAATTCATTTAATGCCCATGCAGCTTCAAGTAATATTTCACGGTCATCTGCAATTAAAACCGGCAAATTCGTAAAATCACCCTGAATTAATTCATAGCCCGGTGTTGGAGCACATAGAAATAACCCACCCTCGCCACGGGTCTCTATTGATGTAAGAATGACAAACCAATTACCATCTTTATCCTTGCGAGGTTTGTACTTTTTGCCACAAACGGTTATTTCATCACCGTTTGATGTAACTTGTTTTCGCTGGGCAAGCTTAAGATTACCGCTAATTTCAGTTTCGCAGCGGTAGACCACATGTCGACCACCAGATTGCGACTTTTCGATTAAAAGAAGCGGCAATATATCCGGCATTGTTTGCTTTATAAGCTCATACCATTTCTCGAATTGTTCTCCGCATAAATCAAAATCTATCATTTCAAGATTGCCGGAGACCTTGCCAGTTACAATACACAGACCGCTATTATTAGTTCTGAACCATGACTCTAATTCAGAATCGTATGGAAGGCGCTTCTGGAATTCTTTCCACTTAGATAATGCTGCAAATTTTAATTGTACATTCGCAGGTAAAATGGAAAGACCGGCCTTTAAATATGAAAAAGATATTTCCCTTAAGTTAGGCATAGTTTCTTAGAATTAAAACGGGATTTCATCGTCTACGGGAAAATACTGCGGTTCTTGTTGGTCGCATTGCCAGTTGTTTGCTTCTGGATCATCGAATTTATATCCAACTATCCTGTCAAACTTCTGGCCAGGGATATGTTTTACAATTATTTTTATTGGTTCTCTGAGCCTGCCATTTTCTGCGAAAAAAACCGCCAAATCAGATTGCTCAGGTGCAGGTTCATTGGACCTTTGACTCCACCAAATTTCTGCTTTATGGCGTGCGAAACCTGTGTGCTCGAAACATATCCACTCTGAAATATAAGAAGCAAAACCTATTTTATATTGCACTCGCATGGTTCGAGGTGATTCGGTTTTAACTCCCTTCTTGGTGTGAACGTTGTATAACACCTCTTCGACTGCATATTCATTAACACTTGCCTGGTCTGACAGAATACCTTCGGTGCTGGCAGTAGTTTCATGTTTTGTTTTCTCCGGCGGTGGAAATTCGTATCCACAAGCGGGACATCTTGAATAGGCAGCGTGAATGATTTCACAGCATCCGGGGCATTCTTTTGCAGGTGCATCTCCATTTCCTTTGGCAATCTTATCTGTGACCCGCAGGCAGTCAACGGGTCCATGACGAAGAATATTCCCACCAAAATCCAATACCAGACAATCATTTTTGCTTTCATGTAATCTAAAACCCCTTCCTGTCATTTGGTAATAAAGCCCCGGCGACATCGTCGGGCGCAACATTGCTATACAATCGATATTAGGTGCATCAAAACCAGTAGTTAAAACATTTACATTGCACAGATATTTGAGTTTCCCGCTTCGAAAATCATCAATCATCTTCTTTCGCCAGCCATCAGGGCTATCGCCAGAAACGAAACCACAATCAATATTGTGCTGCTCCTGAAAAATTCGCTGAATATGTTTTCCATGATCAACACCTGCGGCAAAAATAAGCACAGCATGTCTATCGTATGTATATTCGAATATTTCGGAACATGCAGCTTCGACACGAGTGTCGGTATCCATTAACTCTTCAAGTTCATTGCAGATAAATTCGCCACCGCGAATGTGAAGCCCGTTTGTGTCTACCTTAATCTTTGATGCTTTCGAACGAAGCGGACAAAGAAAACCATCGCGGATAAGTTCCTTGATGCCGATTTCATAGCAAATTTCATTTAGAATATTATCCGGTCCGCAAATCATACCTGTGCCGGTTCGATATGGCGTCGCAGTCGTACCAATAATTCGAATATTTGGATTTACAATTTTGGCATCCCGCAAAAATGACAAATACATTCCTTCACCACTTGTGGCTATAAGATGCGCCTCATCTATTATGATTAAATCAAACGGTTCAAATTCAAATGCCTTTTTATAAATGGATTGTATCGATGCAGCTATTACCGGCTGGTGCATATCTTTTTGTTTAAGCCCGGTAGAATAAATGCCTACAAAATTATCACCAAGAAAATGTTTAATTTTTCCGGCATTTTGCTCGATAAGCTCCTGGACATGTGCAAGAACAAGCACCCTGCCATCCCAAAGTGAAACAGCATCGCTGCAGATTTGAGCCAGGACAACGCTTTTTCCCGAACCTGTCGGCAGCACGAGACATCCATTGCCTGTGCTTTTCCGCATATATTCGTAACATGCGTTAATTGCTTGTTTTTGATATGGTCGAAGTTCTATCATTGATTACTCTTATGGTTACTGTTGTTTTTCCACCATTGACCGGGTTTTTCATAACGGTGGTAAGATGTTTTATCTGACAATCGTTATAAAAAGCTCTGCCTTTTTCCAAAGCATCCAGAAGTGGTTTTTGAATATTGTCAATATCCCGCTTCCTCCTATCCGGCGGGTATGCCCTTACCTTCATTGCAAGCATACCCGCCATCGGCTTTACATTTGCTGCCATAAGAACGCTGCATACACGTTTGCGAAACATCATGCCTTCACGTCCTATGAATGTTCTATTTCCCCGCCGTTTGAAATAATGATTAATACTTGGCGGATATGGCAACTCTATTGTTATCTTTTCCAGGGTGCAATCCCTTTCGCAGCAGCTGCGGTATTCTGAACAGGTGCAACTTCACGCTTGCTATATTTTTTTATTTCATTTGTTGCTTCATCTGAGTCGCTGCGTTTTTTAACTTTGACTGAAATTTGTAAAGGCAAATTGTGTAATTGAACTGAATCTGTTGGCGTCATCACACCAACCGCTCGACAAATATCAGCTAACTGACTTTTTGCGATTTTTACTGTGAGTTCATTTTTGTTTTCCAAACACAGCCGGGACCAAACTAATCTGCCTTTGTATTCACCTTCAATAATTTCGAATTGGAGTTCGAGAAGGCTGCCATCTCCATTTTTGGTAGGCTTGATTTGCGAGTTGGTAATCGCAGCAATGTATTTGCCCGCCGGTATGGGATCAAAATCATCTGCCGGTTCGACATTATTTGCGTTAAATCCATTAAGGTTAGCCATTGTTTACGTTCTCCAGATTGGTAGTTGTTTGATTTGAATTATTGAGAGCACTGATAAATGCATCCCATGACAAAGGAATTTCATACGGAAGATTGTAGCGGTTCTTAGCAATACAAGATGGCCCTCCAACTGTGCGAATAACACGCTCACCACCATCTTTGCCAAGTCCAACAGCGATGGTTCGCTCTTTTCCAAAACCTATATTCTCTGATTCAGTTCTGAATTTACGGGTTGCAAATAAAACCGCATCCGCCCATTCCGTAAGTAAAGCTGTAGCATGTTTGTGCATCCGTGGCGTATAGCGGTCATAAGCATTCGATTCTGGGTCTTCAAATCGCTCTACTCTCGCGTGTGCGATAAGAATAACGGCCATGTGCCGTTCAGTTCGGAGCGCATCAAGAGCATCGACAATCTGTCGCCAGAACCCCAACGCGGCAATGTAACCTTTGCCATAACCGCCATCGCATTTTTCAATTGAGCTCGCACCAGACAGACGGCACAATTCTTCCCAAATAAGTTGTTCCAACCAATCGCAACTATCCACGATTACAGTTTGATAGTCGTGTTTTTCAATCGCCAATGCAGATAGGTATGCTTCCACATCACTATATTTTTTAGCGAGTGGAAACGATGCACAGTCAATTTCGCTCAAGCCATCTTCTGTAGGAATAAAGATAGGATTAGGTGCATTTGCACCAAATGTGCTTTTGCCTACGCCTTCAATGCCGTAAACCATTAATCTGGGAGGCATTGCACGCTTTCCTGTGTGAATTTGTTCAAGTATTGACATAGAAACCTTTCATTGAATTTGATTTTTTTAGGAAGCTGCAGCTTTCCTTCTACATAGGTATTCGAATGAGATTGGTCTCGGGGAACGCTAGTTTGAAATTTTTTTGAAAATCACGTTAGTAATACGTTAGTGATATTACTAACGTTAGTGCCAACATTGACGAATTATTACTAACGTTAGTAAAACGTTGATGAAAAATCGCCAACGTTGCCACTAACGTTATCGTTATAAAAAACGTGATGCCCTACATACTCATTTCTACATATCCGGCACAATCACATTCAGTCGTTATTCAATTGAAAGTTTTTTTAAAAGGAAAACACATGAATGCAAAAGAGATTGTGCAAAACTACAAAGGCATTGTTGAACCACGCAAAATTGCCAGTTTAATTGTCAAAGCTAAAAAACTTGGACTACCTGAACATATGATTGAGGATGTCGTTCAGGACTTTGTACTCAAGATAATTGAATTTAAATATGATTCCCAAAAATCAAATGGAGCAAGTGAAATAACCGCACTCCTGGCTATCTTTGAAAATAAAATCATTGATATTGTTAGGCGGCTTGAATTTGAGAAAGATTTTATAGAAAAGAAATCTCATAGTGTTGTATTTGAATGTAACCAAATTCAGCCATTGCAAATGAGAATGGATATACAGACCGCACTAAAAGTATTAACCCCCGTTGAAAGACGAACATGTATGCAGTTAGCTAACGGTTTGACCATCAAGGAAATAGCTAAACTGCAGAAATGGAGATTCACTAAGGCCCGAAAGATTGTTTCGGAAATTAGAAATAAATTAACAAAGATGAATTTGAATAAATATATCGATGAAAAATGTTAATTGACTGCGAATCGATAAATTAGCGATGTAAGCCTTTATCTATTAAAGAGGAGAGCGGAGTCAGTTTGACTGTTATCGTTTTATTTCCCAATAGCCGTAAAGAAGAATGAACAATCACAAAAATAAAAATTGTAAAACTGAATTTAGCTGGAAAGTTAAAATATCATTTCATCCATTTGAAAATGATATTCAAAGAAACCATGCGTATCTTACCTGGGTTAAGGCATTTCTTAAAGGACTATCTAACAAACAGCGTAAGAAAAAGAAATGATTTTTCCTTGCATTTAATTATCATTTCAGAACTGTCTTTTTACGAAATTACGTAGACCTTAACATATTTAACGTAACATTCTTTTTTATACCAATAATAACCTTGATTACTTTGATAATTATGTGCCCAATGTTGCTTTAACAATATAAGTTTTAAAGGATTAAAAATGAATGTTGGCTTATATATTCGTGTATCCACCCTGCAACAAGTAGATAAGGATTCATTGGAATTACAGGAATCAATGCTAAAATCGTACTGTAAGACTCATGGACATAAAGTTATTAAATTATTTAAAGATGCGGGGCTAAGTGCAAAAAAAGACAATGTTAGACCCGCTTTGAAACAATTAATTCAGTTTGTTAAAGAGAAGAAAATTGACCTTGTACTTGTAACTAAGATTGATCGTATCAGTCGGTCGCTTAAAGATCTGCTTGATATGATATGCCTTTTCCATGAACATGATGTAGCATTTGTTGCCATAACTCAAAACATTGATACTTCTGGTTACATGGGAAGATTTACTTTGAATTTGCTCGGTGCAATTGCAGAACTGGAACGTGAAATGACTGCCGAACGTGTATCTGAAGTAATGCGGCATCGGGCATCAAATGGCAAATGGAATGGAGGCGTTATACCATATGGTTACACCACTCAGCAGCGAATCTACAAACAATTGATTAAAGAAAAGAAATCTAAAGCTGAAGCTATGTCAATTGCAAGCAAGTTAGCTCCACAACCGAAGTTGCTCTATACTGATAAAGATGAAGTTATAATCTTAAAACAAATCTTCAAAACATATA
>MHYA01000072.1:0-26445 GCA_001825675.1 Planctomycetes bacterium GWF2_42_9
GTATAACCTGGGCTCAATTACAGGTTTTAATTATTCTGGTGGTTTGGTTGGATTCCAGAATGCCTCAACCTCGAAATCAATTGAGCATTGCTATTCAGTAGGGTGGGTTTTCGTTACTGCTGGTACTGGCTATAAAGGCGGTTTAGTTGGCTCTTTCGCTGATTGTGAAATTGAACCGACTTTCTGGAATATGCAAACTGCCGGCGCGAATGATGATGTCGGAAGGATAGTAAGTTCAAGTACACTGGGTTTTATGGCCAGAGACACAGCCGGTATGAAATCATACAATCATACTTATGCTCATAACGGTTGGGATTTTTTGTATACCTGGCGAATTTGCGATGGCACAAATTATCCTAAACTCCAATGGGAACCTGTTTTGCTTGGCGATTTCACCTGTCCCGACGGCGTGGATTTTATTGATTATTCAATTCTGGCAAAACAGTGGATGCTGCAAAAATTATCTTTCGATACCGTACCTACCGGCGGCGACGGCATCGTAAACTTTTTGGACTTTGCGGCTTTTGCTGAAAACTGGCAGGGCGATTATGACCAGTTTTATGCATTCGCATCACAATGGCTCAACCGTGGAATGTTCAATGCTGATTTCGCTCCAATACCAACTGGCGATGGAATAGTTGATATAAAAGATTTGGCAATCTTCGCCGGCAATTGGTTAATAGAACTCTAAAAATTGATTCTTTGCCCGCATTTTGTCATCTTCAGCAAAGCGTTGAAGCGCAGCGGAAACTCCCGAATTTTCTGGAATTTTATTCCTTGAGATAAAATTCAGAGGGAGAAAGATCTCGTCTCTGAAATCGCAAATTTCAAATCTTAAATTCTATAATCAGAGCCATGAGCGTCGGATCGCAGCGCAGACCCTGCGCAAGGGGTAGCGACGGGTAATTAGTCGTTTAGCCGTCTCCGGCACGGAGACGATATTATCATCTCTCAAATCTTAAATTTATTTCCGTCTGCCGCCCAAACGAACCATTGTCATTCTGAACGTAGCGCAGCGAAGAGAAGAATCTCGTTTTTGTTTTTTTTCTGGACACAAAAAAGGTAATTTGTATAATAGATAGCGTATTTCAGGAGGAACCTAAATGACCAGTTGTGGGCTTTATAAGAAAAATTTTTTAACGTTACTTGTACTCTGCTTTTCAATCTCTCCAACTTTCGCCAAATACTCCGGCGGAACTGGCACATCGACAGATCCATATTTAATTGAAACACCTCAAGATATGAACGCCATTGGCGCCGATTCCAATGATTGGAACAAATGTTTTAAACTTATCGCTGACATAAATATGGCAGAGTTCACCGGCACAAAATATAAAATTATCGGAAATTCAACTACGCAATTTACTGGTGTTTTTGATGGCAATGCGCAAGTCATCAGTAATCTTGCATATATAACAACTAATTACGATAACTATATTGGCATGTTTGGACGCACATCTCAAGCGATTTTAAAAAATATTAGTATCGTGAATGCCTCATTTTCTACGAAAGGTGTTTATGCCGGAGGTCTTGTCGCTTATTCAAATGGAGGAATTATAGCAAATTGCTATGTGATCGGTTCAGTAAAGGGTGTGGATAATAACGGTGGATTATGCGGACGCAATAACAGCAAAATAATAGACTGCTTTTCGAATGGAAGTGTAACCGGAAGCGGATCGAATACAGGAGGATTTTGTGGCAGGAACGATTCCATTATAACAAATTGCTATTCATCAAATACGGTGGGGGGAGATTACTCCGTCGGAGGTTTTTGTGGAATACATTATGGCACTATTGATAAATGTTATTCAACAGGAAATGCATACGGAGGCGGAAAGTATATCGGGGGTTTTTGTGGTTCAAACTTGGGTGGCAAAATCCGAAATAGTTTTTCAAATGGAAATACTAGTAGTTCAAACACTTCTGAAGCGGTTGGTGGATTTTGCGGATATAACAATAATGGATATATTTTTAATTGCTATGCTACTGGCATTATAGCAGGTATTTATAAAACAGGCGGAGTATGCGGACACAACAAGGGGGCAACGGGTAACATAATCAACTGCTATTCGACTGGCGACGTTACTGGATATAATCCTGCCGGTGGTATTTGTGGACAAAACGAGGGCGCAATTGCTGATTGTTATACGATAAGCTATTTGACTTATAAGGGGGCGTATACAGGTGGAGCGTGCGGAAAAAATACAGGCGCAGTTATAAATTGTTATTTTATTGAAGACACAGGAACAGATAACGGGATCGGAGAATCCTTGACAGAAGCTCAAATGAAACAGCAATCAAGTTTCATGGGATTTGATTTTATAGATGATAATACAGATGGTACTTGTTCGTTTTGGATAATGAAACCTGAAAACTATCCAAAACTTTATATTTTTGACATCAATTTTGTAAGTCATCAATTCAATCGTCAAGGTGTAACTACAGACCCTTATTTGATAGGGGATTCTAATGATTTGGGAGCAATATGGCAGCAATCTGAAAGTAATTACAAATTAGCTAACAACATCAATCTTAAAGGAATAAAATGGTCTCTTGCAGTTATACCTTTCTTTTCAGGCAGTTTTGATGCAAACAATTATATTATGTCGAATCTTACAATCTCTAGTAGTTCATATTCTGGTTTATTCGGGACAATTGAATCGACTGCTATCATAAAAAACGTTGTTATTGAGGATGTAAATATAATTGGAGGCAATTATTCGAGTAGTGTTTGTGGATACAACTCTTCTGGCAAAATCATCAATTGTCGTTCCAATGGTAAAGTAAACGGACTCTCGAATGTTGGAGGCATTTGCGGATATAATTCTTCAGGTTTACTCGATGGCTGTTATTTCATAGGGGATATAGCGGGAACAAATAATACAGGCGTACTGTGTGGATATAATTCCGGAAAAATTATAAATTGTTTTTCAACCGGAAATGTATCGGGGGAAATCAATGTGGGAGGATTATGTGGATATAATTATAACAACATTAAATCATCTTATTCGATGGCAAATGTTAGCGGAATTGAAAATGCAGGCGGATTGTGCGGTAGCAATTATTTTGCCACTATCTTGAATTCTTTCTCAAGTGGTGATGTTTGGGGAAGCGGCTATTGTACAGGTGGATTTTGTGGATATGACACTAACGGTAATATATGCAAATGCTATTCAACCGGTGACGTAAACAGCAGTCATATTTATGGCGGATTTTGCGGGATGGATTCAGGCGGAACATTAAGCGACTGTTTTTGGAATAAAGAAATTTGTGATGCAAATGGTTTGGGCAATGGCACTTCAAGTTGGGTTGTCGGCAGAACAACTGCCGAGATGAAAACTCTTTCTACCTTCACAAATGCAGGTTGGGATTTTTCTTATACCGATGGCAATGAAGCTGTTTGGTATATATCGGAAAATGATTATCCGATTTTGACTTGGCAGATTTCTCCTGTAGATATTTCAACAGATGGCAAAAATAATTTTAAAGATTTCGCGTCATTGGCAAAGTATTGGATGCGTGACGATTGTGCCAAATATAACAATTATTGCGATTGGGCCGATTTAGATTTCAGCGGCAGAGTTGACATTTCCGACCTTTGGGAGTTGATGAATTACTGGCTCGAAGACGGCATCTACGAATACTAAAAAAACGTAAAATCTGCGTCATCAGCGTCTAAAAAATGTAGGGTGGGCTTCAGCCCACGCGGAGTTTAAAAAGTAAATATCTCTGTGGTCTCTGTGTTCTCTGTGGCTAAAAAAGTGCAAGTTTGAAAAACCGACTTTTAAAAATTGTTGCATGTTTTTTTAGTTTCGCGCATTTTTTTTTAAAATTGATGCAAGTTTACAGGTTTTAAATGTTCCCTCAAAAAACTCACCCTCATTATTTTTCTGGAAACAAGGTGTTTTTAAAATATGCGCAGGCGACCTCTTGGAAAAATCACGAAAAACAATAAAAAAACCGGAATTTTTCCGATTTTTCTATGAAAAAGTCTCGAAAAACTCCAAAAAGTCCCGATTTTACCCCTGTTTTTCGACCCGCTTGCGCGAATTTGAATCTTAAATTATTTTAACTTTTTGTTTCAAGTTACGTATCTTGAAATAGTACAAAAAAAAACTATTGCCATTTGATTTAAGATTCATACAATAAATCATTCTAAATTTTTGTAATTTTCGAGACTGTGGATAGTCTTATTGAACAATGGCAGGATTAAAAGGATTTTAATTGCTGCCTGATATAAATGTTTTTATTACAATAGCTTACAGGAGCACATAATGAAGTCTAACAGAGTAATGATTGACGGCAATACAGCCGCCGCTCACGTAGCTCACGCTACGAATGAGGTCATCGCCATATACCCGATCACACCAAGTTCGGTTATGGGCGAACTTTCCGACGCGAAAACAGCGGCCGGAAAACAAAACATTTGGGGCACAATCCCGAGTGTAACAGAAATGCAGTCAGAGGCTGGTGCAGCCGGCGCAGTGCATGGAGCATTGTCGGCTGGTGCATTAACCACTACATTTACCGCATCGCAGGGTTTGCTGCTGATGATTCCGAATATGTACAAAATCGCGGGCGAACTTACGCCGACGGTTTTCCACGTTACCGCACGTTCGATCGCGTGTCAGGCGTTGTCGATCTTCGGCGACCATTCAGACGTTATGGCTTGCCGTCAGACGGGTTACGCGATGTTCTGTTCGGGCAGCGTTCAGGAAGTAATGGATTTTGCTCTGATCGCTCAACAGGCTACATTGAAATCACGTATTCCATTCCTTCATTTCTTCGATGGTTTCAGAACAAGCCACGAAATTCAGAAGGTTGAAGAAATCAGCTTTGATCAGATGCGTGAAGTTATCGACGATTCATTGGTAAAAGCACACAAGCAACGCGCTTTGAGTCCTGACCGGCCGCAGATTTCCGGTACAAGCCAGAACCCGGATGTTTATTTCCAAGGCCGTGAAACAGTAAATAAATTTTACGAAGTAGTTCCGCAAATTGTCCAGGAAACAATGGATAAGTTGGCGAAAATCGTCGGCAGACAATATCACCTCTTTGATTATGTCGGCGCACCGGATGCTGAAAAGATTATCATCATTATGGGCAGCGGCGGCGAAACAGCTCACGAAACAGTAGATTATTTAGTATCTAAGGGCGAGAAAGTCGGCGTTTTGAAAGTCAGACTTTTCAGGCCGTTCAGCAACAGAGATTTTATGAAAGCCATTCCGGCATCCGTAAAGAAAATCGCTGTTCTCGATAGAACAAAAGAACCGGGCGCATTGGGCGAACCTTTATATCTGGATGTTCGCACAGGTATCGGCGAAGCAATGGCTGATAAATACGCACCATTCAAAGATTATCCATTGGTTGTCGGCGGCAGATACGGCTTAGGCTCAAAGGAATTTACACCTGCGATGATCAAAGCAGTATTTGATAACCTCGACGCTAAAGCACCAAAGAACCATTTTATGGTTGGTATCGAAGACGATGTTACAAACGCAAGTCTGCCGGTTGACGAATCATTTATCATTCCGGTTAAAGACCTTTATACTGCTATGTTCTACGGTCTGGGTTCTGATGGTACGGTCGGCGCAAATAAAAACTCGATCAAGATCATTGGCGATTTGACAGACAACTTCGCACAAGGTTATTTCGTTTACGATTCAAAGAAAGCCGGTGCGAAAACTGTATCGCATCTGCGTTTCGGCAAGAATATGATTCGCAGACCATATCTGATTCAGCAGGCTGATTTTGTTGCTTGCCATAATCCGAGCTTTATCGAAAAATACGATATGCTTTCAAACCTCAAGCAGGGCGGTATATTCCTGCTGACGAGTATGCACGATAAAGACAGCGTTTGGGATACGCTGCCAATCGAAGTTCAAACAAAACTTATCGAAAAGAAAGCAAAGTTCTATTGCATCGACGCAATGACAGTTGCACAGAAATTGGGAATGGGTTCACGCATCAACGTTATTATGCAAACCGCGTTCTTCAAGATCAGCAATATTATTCCAATCGAAAAAGCGGTCGAAGCGATCAAGAAAGCTATTTATAAGAGCTACGGCAGTAAAGGACAGAAAGTTGTCGATTTGAACAACTCCGCGGTAGACGCAGCTTTGAGCGAAATTAGCGAAGTAAAAGTTCCGGCGACAGTAACGAGCAAAACAAAGATGCCGCCGGCAGTCCCAGCAGACGCACCGAAGTTTGTTAAAGAAGTGCTGGGCGAAATCATCGCTGATAAAGGCGATAAGATTCCGGTAAGCAAAATGCCGGTTGATGGTAAATTCCCAAGCGGCACAACTCAATTTGAAAAACGCAATATCGCGGTTCAGATCCCTGTTTGGGAGCCGTCGGTTTGTATCCAATGCGGACAGTGCTCGCTGGTTTGCCCGCACGCAACGATAAGAATTAAAGCGTACGATGCGAAGTATGCTGAAAACGCACCGAAGACATTCAAGTGCGCAGACGCGAAAGGCAAAGAATTCGCCGGTATGAAATTTACGGTTCAGGTCGCACCGGAAGATTGCACCGGCTGCGGAAATTGCGTTATGACTTGCCCAGCGCAGGAAAAAGACGCAAACAAACAGCCGACAGGCAGAAAAGCAATCAATATGGCTCCGCAGGAACCGTTGAGAATTCAGGAAAGAGAAAATTATGCTCACTTCCTGTCGATTCCGAATACCGACCATTCATTGTTCAAACTCAACACGGTTAAGGGCAGTCAGCTTGTTCAGCCGTTGTTCGAGTATAGCGGCTGCTGCGCAGGCTGCGGCGAAACGCCTTATGTAAAATTGCTGACGCAACTGTTCGGCGATCGTGCATTGATCGGCAACGCGACCGGCTGCTCATCGATTTACGGCGGTAACCTGCCGACAACGCCATACACCGTCAGACCAGACGGCAGAGGCCCGGCATGGAGCAACAGCTTATTCGAAGATAACGCTGAATACGCATTAGGTATGAGACTTACAGTCGATAAGTTCAGAGAGTTCGCGATCGAACAACTCGACGCGGCCGCTGGCAAAGGCTGTGTTGATAAAGCTCTCGCACAGGAAATTAAAGACGCTGCAATCGCAAACGATTCATCGCAGATCGAGATCGAAAAACAGCGCGACAGAGTTGCAAAGCTGAAAGACATTTGCGGCAAACAAAATTGCCCGGAATGCAACCAGCTTATGACTGTCGCTGATTATCTCGTTCGCAAGAGCGTTTGGGCACCCGGCGGCGACGGCTGGGCTTATGATATCGGCTACGGCGGTCTCGACCATGTTCTGGCAAGCGGCAAGGATATTAATATTCTTGTTCTCGATACAGAAGTATATTCGAACACAGGCGGCCAGATGTCTAAATCGACCCCAAGAGGCGCGGTTGCACAATTCGCTGCTGCCGGCAAAACTATGGGCAAGAAAGATATGGGCCTGCTTGCGATGACGTACGGAAATATTTTCGTCGCTAAAGTCGCGATGGGCGCAAATATGGCACAGACCGTAAAGGCGTTCGCGGAAGCTGAAGCCTATAACGGCCCGTCATTGATCCTCGCTTACTCGCATTGTATCGCTCACGGCTACAATCTGCTCGATGGTTATGAACACCAGAAACAGGCGGTAGCGTGCGGTCATTGGCCGTTGTACAGATACAATCCTGATTTGAAGGCACAAGGCCAGAATCCGTTGCAGCTCGATTCGAAGATGCCTACGGTCAATTTCGCGGATTACGCTTACAGCGAAAACAGATACCGCGTATTGAAGAATTCGAAACCGGAAGTTGCGGCAAAACTGATGGATCTTGCGACTAAAGATGTCGCTGAAAAGATGAATCTTATTCAGCAGCTCGCAAATCTCCAGTGCGGCAACTGCCAGAAACCAGAGACTAAATAAGTATCGTGTCATTCCCGATTTGTTGGGAATCCATAAAAACCAAAACCCGGTAACTTTCGTTGCCGGGTTTTTTCTATTTGTAAGGTTAATTTATCAATTCATCTTTTTGTTTTGCTATTTTGTATTCCTGCATTGTTGCTTTTATCGCAAAAGGAATACATGAAATAAGCAAGCTATAAAGCATATATATTGGTATTTTCGATTGTAGGTTTACAAAAGTCGAATATAACAAAGCAATTATGGTGCAAATCAACATTGTAGAAATGTATGCTAAATAAACCTTAGTTGCCGGCCTGCAATCTGCAGGCAGTGTTCTTGATGGCTGAGGATAAAATTTTTTTCGAAAGGCGTGATATGATAATGGAAATATTCCCATAAGTAATGTACCTATTGGGCTGAAATATGTAAACAGGCCAATCAGTGCGATACCTAAAATTACAATAGATTCGCAGATAATAAATTTTCGCACGCAAGTCATAATCTCCCTTTGAACATTTCAGATTTTGATTGGTTCCCAATATACGGACAAGTTTTTTCACAATCTTCATAATGTTATATAATTAGGTAAATTATGTTCAAGTAAAAACACAATCAATTTACTCTTTTATCCTGTTTTTGGGTAAAAAGCATTTACAACTTGACAGGTTTACCTATTTTGAATTAGTATTTGGGGTCTATATAGTATTTGATTTAGGCAGATAACTGCGTTGATTGAATAAAAACGAGATTCTTCATTACGCGTTGCTCCATTCAGAATGACAAGGAAATTATGAAAAATTTACTGATCTACTCAATTGTAATAACTGGCATATTCACAATTTTGGGCTGTAATAAGCAGCAGGCGAAAAAGCAGCCGGTGCAAGCGGCTCAAATACAGGTTCAGCCGGATATTAAGGTTTTGGCGGTTGCTCAATATGTTCAAAAAGAAGGCAGCAGGTATATCACGCATCAGCACTTTCAAATTTTCTCGGCTCCGCAGGCTATAATGCTTAGTGCCGATGAGCCTTACGGCAGGGTTGTCTGGTCTATTGAAAATGGTGTCTTTAACGCAACCAAAAGCGAAAAGGCAATCGATAAAGATGTTTTCAATCTTATGACGAGCGAAGAAGTGGCTCAAGGTTTGATGAATTTATATTTGGCCTCGCTTGGAAAAATCCAAATTGCCGAAACAGCAGAAACGTTGGACTTTGACGGAAAAATTTACACGCTGGTCGCCCAAAATGGGCAGAATGTGAAATTTTATAAAAATAAATCGACTAAATATGTCGATTTGGTAACGGTCGGGCAAAACAAAGAGGGCATTTACCTGTTTTCAGGCTATAATTACTTAAAATTGAACCAAAAAGAGGGTCAAGAGGCAGTATATCCATCTAAGGTCGATATTTTCCTTTATAGGGCTTCCTACGATAAAAAAATGCTAGGCACGATGAATTGTTTGGCAGAATAGCTTAGTTAAAAGTGTAAAGTGAAAAGTGAAAAGTGTAAAGTTGCGGTATCGCTTCGCGATGCTTAATTAGTTTATTTCTCCGCTTCATTCGTCTTTCAGACCCGTTCCGGTCGAAATGACAATCATAGGTAAGGGCGACAAAAAAACGAGATCCTTCCCTTTGTTCCGTTTTACGGAACTTCGTTCAGGATGACAAAATAGGGCGTTTTGTGCGGCAAACAATAGAGATTATTTAAGTCTTTTTTTGATTGAAATAAATCCAAATAACTCCTCACAATGCATTTTTATAGTTTGCTTTAACTGTAAAGTCTGATAAAATGGGTAGTTTAGCAACTATGATGGGATTTTGCTAAGAACATTTAATACTTTGGAGAAGTATAATTAGGCATATTTTCGGCCCCCAACCGTTTGTTGGAAATTCAATCACGGACGAATAATTAAACTTTTGCGCGCTAATATAATTTCGGTTTGGCAATATCTTTTTTACAGTTAAACGCCGATAATAACCGATATTATAGTAAGTTAGTTTATTTCTATGGTTGTGCTCTATCTTGTATAAGTTAAGTGGCGCAAAGTTTTTGCCGATTAGATGGCTGTAATAGCAGTTATTCTAAAAATTATATTGGAACTAAAATGAGAAAAATAAACGCGAGCCGATTGGTATTAACATCTGTTATCCTGGCTGTTGTTTTTACTGGGTGCAGTAAAGACCACCTTGACCCTTCACAGATAGGTCGTTTCCGTCCTATTCCCGCAGTTAATTTAATTCTCGATTCACTGGGCGTGGCTGAAGAGGCGGCATCATCTTATGAAGGCGCTGAAGAGCCAAAGCCTGCTGATGTTGTTCCTTATGACACAGATTATAAGTTCGGGCCGGGCGATACGATTCGAATTTCAGTTTTTGAATTGCTGCAGGAAGGTTACGCATACGTTGATAATTTTATGGTCAACGAAACGGGCAATATTTCTATTCCTGAAATCGGTACGATTCGCGCGATGGGTTTGACGGAAACGCAGCTTGAAGATGAAATCAAGACAGCGCTTTCGCCGGGCATTCTTAAAAATCCTTCGGTTACAGTCGCACTTTATGATTCCCAAAATAGAGTATTTTCGATTTTGGGCGATGGTATTAATAATCCTAACAGGTATCCGATCCCGCGTAATGATTTCCGTTTGCTTGACGCACTTGCGCTTGCAGGTTCGGCGAATCAGTTTAACGTCAGCTATGTTTATGTTGTACGTAAAATAACAGCGCAGGATCAGGTTAACGGAATGGAGCCATCGGCGAGTGAAAACAATCAGCCGCAAACGGACGATTCTTTCATTCAGAATGTTGACGGCAACGACCAGATGCTGGAAATAATTGAGCCTTCGATAATGGGCGCTCAACTGATTGTAAGTCATTCAGAAATGGCAACGGAAGAAGAGCTTGAAAAACTTGCCGCTCCAGAAGAAATTCCGCAGAACGAATATATAACGAAAATTCCGGTTTCTACTGAAATGCCGGAGTTAGCACAGGGTGAAAGTGATATTGAGTGGATTTTCAAAGACGGCAAATGGATCCCTGTACAAAAGGGCGGAACTCAAGCTGTTCCTTCGAAACCGCTTGTCGACACTAAACCGCAGCAGCAACAGCAGACTTTGCCGCCAACAGGTAAGCAGGCATTGCCGGAGCGTTACGCGATGTCGGAAGATATGAGCGGAACGGGTATGCAGACTCGTGTTATCAGAGTGCCAAAGGATAAACTTTACGGCGGTGATCCGAGATATAATATTATAATCAGGCCGGGCGATACGATTACAGTTCAGCTTGATGTTGTCGGCGAATTTTATGTTCTTGGCAATGTCAATAATCAGGGTATTGTAAATCTTACCGGCAGACCGATGACGCTGAAAATGGCGATCGCTTCTGCGGGAGGTTTAGGACCGCTAGCTTGGCCGAAAAAATGCGAAGTTATTCGCAGAGTAGGTGAGAAACGAGAAGAAATCGTTATGGTTGATTTGGAAAAGATCGCCAACGGTTCACAGCCTGATTTCTTTATTAAACCGAACGATGTTATTAACGTGGGCACACACGGTATTTCACGGTATCTTGCCGTTCTTAGAAATGCCTTTAGAGCCACTTATGGTTTTGGCTTCATTTATGACCGAAACTTCGGCGACAGGCCGTTTGGCTTTTCAGATCCATTAGGGCCATTTACGGGTGATTAATTTAGGGTAAGGATTGAGTTCTCCATGCAGGAAGTTGAAAATAAGTACGTAGAAACGAAAAGTTTATCGGAACAAGGGCTTAGTTGGGGGATGGTTTCTATCCACACTTATATCAAAATTGCCGTGATTGCGGCGGCGGTTTTCCTGGTTTTTCAACGAGAGATTTATATCGTTGTAAGCAAATGGATAAACGACAGCAGTTGGTCGCACGGTTTTATCATTCCGCTATTCAGTCTTTATTTTATTAATCAAAAGAAGAGAGAAATTCTAACTACGGAGTTCAAGGCGAGCTATCTTGGGTTTGCGGCGTTGGTTTTTTGTATAGTCGCTTACTCGCTTACATTATTTGTTTACAGGTTCGGATATTTTCAGAATGTAATGATAATCCCGGCGATAGGGGCGATGGTTTTATTCCTCGGCGGCTGGAAATTGGTGAAATACGCGTGGCTGCCTGTTGTTTATCTTATATTTTCAATTCCATTGCCGGCGAAATTCTATAATGATTTGACAATTCCTCTGCGTGCTCACGACGCACAAATCGCGGCGTTTCTTTTGAATATGGTCAAAGGGCTGGAAGCAAATGCCAGCGGCGTTGTTATTGATATAGTTTACAACGGAGTAAAGCTGGAACCGGGTTTGGATGTCGCGGAGGCTTGCAGCGGAATGAGATTGCTGATGGCGTTTCTCGCTCTTGGCGTCGCGATGGCATATCTGCATTACAGGCCATGGTGGCAAAGGCTGATTCTGCTTGGCAGTACAATTCCGATCGCGATTTTATGTAATGTTATAAGAGTAGTGGTTACGGCATTTATATATGTTCTTTGGGATCCGGTTTATGCGCAAGGTATTTATCATGATGCACTTGGCATTTTGATGCTGCCATTGGCTTTCGGGTTATATGGCTTACTGGCGTGGTTTATGTCAAACCTTTTGGTGGAAGAAACCGTACAGAAGGAAGTTATTATTAGAAGAAAGGATTCTTAATCACAATGACCGCTGTTGTAAAAAAATATTTGCAGCTTCCTTTTGTTTTATGTGTTGTTTTTCTTTTGATTGGTGCCGGTTTTAACGCAGCTTATCGAAAATTTCATGGTATAGCACAAATAAAGAAACCATTGCCGTTGAAAATGTCTTTCGACCAATTGGATGAGAAACTGCTCGCACCTTATAAAGTTCTGGATAAATCCAAAATACAAAATCAGGATGTGCTTGAATCTTTAGGCACAGAGGATTATCTGCAATGGGTGTTTGAGGATACGACTGTTGACGTGATGAGCCCGGTAAGGAATTGTTCTTTATTCATAACATATTATACGGGTAATCCTGACCAGGTTCCGCACGTGCCGGAGGCTTGTTATACAGGCGGCGGAAACCAGATCGAAAACAGTATATCGGCTGATCTTGCGGTTGGTGATTTAAATGTGCCGAGTATTCCAAAAGAAATTCCATCTACTGCTCTTGTCTTTACACGAAAATCCAGCGAAATCTGGCAGGCGGCGTCTGAATTTACGGTTATATATTTCTTTAAAGTGAACGGCAAATACAGGGGCGACAGAACTGCTGTAAGAATTGCGCTTGGTGATTTGACAAGTGAATATTCATACTTTTCAAAAGTTGAACTGAAATTTTTTAATCTCAAAGGGATTAATCCTGACCAAAAGCAGTCTATTGAAGCTGCCGGCAGACTTTTGAAAGTGTTGTTACCCGTTTTGGAAAAAAATCATTGGCCTGACTGGAATACAGGAAATTCTAAGGAAATTAGTAAATAAGGATTTATATTTATGGCAAAAAGGTTAAACAAAAAAATCGCGATCATTGGCTCTGTTCTTTTTATATTTTTTGTTTTGGGAGCGATATATGTTGTTTTAAGAATGAACAGAACTCCTGAACAATATCTTAAAAACGCAGAAATAGCTTTGAAGGATAAAGATTACAAAGCAGCGGAAAAGGCTTATGGTTACGCTTTTGCTTATGCCAAAAAAGATACCAAACTGAAGATAGAAATTCTTTTCCAGCTCGTTGATATGTATCTTGAACAAAATGACTGGCGGAAAGCGTCGGGCTGCTGGAATAACATTATAAACCTTGACACAAAGAATGTTGAGGCAAGACACGCTTTGCTTGATTATAGTTATACAGTCGCAAATTCGGGCGTGTGGAATGTTTGGAAGGATATTCTTACAAACGTTTCAGAATTGATCGATAAAAATCTTGATACGTCGCCGAGAATTTACCGCATAAAAGGTCAGGCACTTGTGCAGTTGGTGGCACATGGTCAAATGACCGACAAAGAAAAAAGCATTAATGAAGCATTGGAAATCCTGCAAAAAACTGTGCAGGATGAACCAAATAATATTGATACATACCAGTTATTGGCGGAAGCATTGGTACAAAAAGGTGAAATTCTTGCGGCTAAAGGTGTTTTGAACGCTCAAGAAAACGCTCGAGCAGAAGCGGCTAAGATTTTAACAAAAGGTATTGAGGCGAATCCAAATAATCCTAGAGCTTATATTAATCTTTACGGAAACGAACTTGTAGAGGCTAAGACAGATGCCGATAAGCTGAAAAAAGTCGAATCTGAATTGATCAAACTTACCCAAAAATTCCCTGACAGCCATTATACTTATTTTGCGCTCTGTCAGGTATATGTCAGGAATCTTAAAGAAGTTGATAAAGCCATAGCGGCGATAGAAAAAGCATCACAACTCGAAAAAGAAAATGTCGCTTATGCTATTACAAACGCGACGCTTTATTATAGAAAATATTTGATTGGCGGCGATACGGTAAACTTCGATAAAGCTGTTGGCATTGCAACTGAAGCGTTAAAATTCCCTGACAGTCTTGATATACCAGGGCCAAAACAAAGAACAAGTGTTATAAACCGATATTCATTGCATTCTTTCCTTGCGAATTGTTATCTCGATAAAGCTGTCAATCTCGAAGAATCTAAAAAGACTGAATACGTCGAACTTGCGGATAAAGAAATACATGCATTAAATCAGATTCTAGGCACAGTAGAAAATCCTTATGCTATTATGTGGCAGGGCAGACTGCAGTATGCAAAAGGTCAAAAAAATGAAGCGATCAAGCTGATGTACGACGCTTTTCAGAAATTGACCACCGGCGATCAGGCTCAAAAGAGTGCTGATCCGCAAATTGGTATGTTGGCATACGAACTTGCGAAGGCTTTTGAAGGCGGGCCGGAAACAGGCGCGGTCGGAATGTTTTATTTAAATGCTTACAAAAACGGTATGTTTGAAAGCAAACCGCAAATGCTTTTGGATTTCGCATCTTCACTGATGAGAATGCGTGATTGGCCAAACTCCCTTAATCTGATTGATATTTATGAAAAGCTTGTCGGCGAGACAAATATGAGCCGTCAACTTCGTATAAGCGCATACATCGGCGGAAATATGTATGAGCAGGCGGAAGAAAAGCTGGCGAAAGTTTCGGAAGACGATCCGAACTTTTTAAGATTAAAGAGCCTGTATTTAAATGCAGTTGCTAATAAAACATCGTGGGATATGTCTCAAAGTCAACCGGCGGGGGTTTCGGAGACTCAAGCTGCTCAATTAAAAGCAAAATATGATCAAACTAAAAAAGAAAGCGAAAGAATACGCGATAAACTTGCGACGATAGGCGCAAATATACTTTCAGAAGCGGAATTTGCTGATATGTGCAGAAAATATGTCAGCGATAATGAAATCAAGAAAGCATCTGATTTTGTTGATAAATACGCGGTTTCGCATCCTAACAGTTTGAACGTAAATATTTTTAAACTCGCACTGGCAGAGCCTTCGCCTGCAAATATTCCACCGCAGCGTAATGATGAGATTATGCTCAAGGCAATTGAAAATTTAAAAGTACCTCTTGATCGTGAGATTCTTTTGGCAAGCTATCATCAGGCAAAAGGTGAAAACACAGACGCGATCACTCATTATCAGGCTGTGTTGGAAATCGCCCCCGATAATCATCAGGCGATGACAAACCTTATGTCGATAGCACTTGGCGAAAGCGATTTCCGTCAGGCTGAAAAAATCGTCAATATGGCGGTGAAACATAATGTTGATCTGTGTGATGGTGATTTCTTTAAAGCTCGGCTTTCCTTTGCGAAACAAGAATATGAACCAGCTTTGGATAAGTTGAATGCGTGTCTTGCGAAAAAACCGATATCTTCTGAAATATATCTGTTGAGAAGTCAGGTTTATGCCGCTCTTAAGAAAGAAAGTGAATCTATAGCCGATGCTAAAAAGGCTTATGAACTGAATCCTTATGACAGTATTGTTCCGAGGAATTTGGCTTATATGCTTTACAACCGTAATATGAAATTAGGGAACGCTGCGACAATTGAACAAATTACTGAAACACGCAATGCACTGTTTACAGCGATGCAGGCAAATCCCAGAGACGTTGATTTGCAGAATTTTTATGCAAAGTATATAAGCACCACAGAGCCGGACAAAGCAATCGCTCTTTCGCAGCAGATTCTCAAAATGCAGCCGACAGTCAATAACGCTGTTTGGCTTGGTTCATTGGCTATGGAAGTTGCAAGCGGGACAAGTGCTAAAAAACCGCAGCAATATTATTATGATATCGCTGTTGATGCATATAAATTAGCTTATCAAATTGACCCCAATGATGTGAGAGTTTTAAGCAATTATTCTGATTGTTTGAGAGCGATGGGTAAAGCCGAAGAAGGTGAAAACCTCTTAAAGAAGCATAGTGATTTGCTCTGGCGATACTACGCAAAAATCGGGAAAATTGATGAATCAGAAAAAGTTCTTGTTAAATTATATGATGCATCTCCGAAGGATCCTAACAATGTTAAAGGTATGCTTTACATTGCAAGAGCTAAAGCCGACCAGGCGAATATTCTGAAATATTCAAATGAACTTGTAAAAATAGACAAATCCCTTGAAAATCAGATAGTAGAAATTGAATCTTGTCTTGAGATTGGTTTGTCTGATGAAGCGAAAGCAAAACTTGACAGCCTTACAGAGAAGTACCCTGAAGACGCGAGACTGGCTTTCTTAAATGCCTGGCTAGCCGCAAAGCAGGGCAAGATGGCGGATGCTTTGAAATTAGCTAACAGAAATCTCGAACTTGATTCGGCAAATCCTCGTGCGTGGCGTCTGCGCGGACAAATTAATAACGCTATGAATAATTTTAATGAGGCCATTAACGATTTCCAGAAGAGCAAAACTTTAGCGGATAACGCGGATGTCAGAATTGATCTTGCACGTTCGTTTGCTCGAACAAATGCTGTTAATGAAGCTATTTCCGAACTTAGAATTGCCGCTGACGAGCAAGGCTCTTTAGCAGCGAGAGGTATGCTTGAAGAATTGTATTACTCGACAGGCAACAAAGACAGCCTTAATAAGTTCTATGCGGAAACAATCGCTAAATTCCCGAACGGAGTTTATTGGTATAATCACGCCGGTAATTTTGCGTTAAGATCGCAAGAGTACGATAAGGCGTTGAAATTTTTTGATACGGCATTTCAGAATAGTTTGAAAATCAACAGCGAACAACCTGATGCTGAATCTTTTGACGGCAAATTACGTACACTGCTTTTAACCAAAAAATATGATCAGCTCCAGGCGGAAGCTACAAAATATTTGGATTCGGCATTAGCTCCGATTGCTTATGAAAGAATGGCCGAAGCAAAGGCAAGTGCAGGCGAAAAAGAGGCCGCATTGCAGTATTTCAAAAGGGCACTTGAAAAAGCCGGTACAGACGAGAATTTATTGGTTGGAATTCTCGGTTTGATGAACAACGTTATCGGTTATGATGAAACTTTAAAATGGTGCAACGAAAGAATTCAAACACAGCCAGATTCACTTGCTGTAAATATTGCTTTATTTAATCTTTACAATCTTAAGGAACAGTATAATAAGGCACTTGAATATATAGACAAATGCATCGCGATTTCAAAAGATGATCAGCAGACGAATTTTTCGTTCAAAAATAGTAAATGCAGGCTGCTTTTGACGATGTTTTCCAAGACGTCCGATAAGCAATTCTTGAATAAAGCTATTGCCGAGTACGAAAGTATATTACAAAAACAACCGACAAATATAGAGGTTATGAATAACGTCGCTTATATTCTTGCTGATAATGATGTAAGCGGTGGTAAAGCTCTTGAATACGCCCAAAAAGCATATCAGGGAGCGCCTAACAACGCGAGTATTTTGGATACTTATGCTTTTGTGCTCTTTAAAAATGGAAAAATCCAGGAAGCTGACGAGTTTATAAACCGGTCTATACAGCAATATGAGCAAGGTAAACTGAATGCTCCTATTGAGGTTTACGAACACATGGCCAGGATTAAAGAAAAACTCGGACAAAACGATAAAGCCCTTGACGCTTATAAACGAGCGTTGGAATTTGCAGGAAAGGATGCTTCGCAGGATGTCAAGGCAAGGATTACAGCTTCAATTGAAAGATTATCTAAGTAATTAGATTTTAAATATTTTTATGAATGTCCCCGTTATAGGACTTTTAAAAAATGACAGGCAAAAATATGAACGAAAATAGACAACCAGTATCAGGAGGGCAAGCTTTGGCAGGACGCCAGAATCCAAGAATGGCGCCTATGCAGCAAAATGCGATGGCTTTGACTCCAAAAGAGATATTGGATATCTTTCGCAGGCATATTTTGCTCATTTGCTTTTTAACATTTTTGGGTATGGTTTTAGGCGGCGGTGCGTGGTTTCTTATGGCTAAGTACGCGCCTAAATTTACAGCAAAAACTTATATTGAAGTTTTATCTCCCGGTCAATCGGATCCAACCGTGATTGGTTCGCCTCTTGCCGGTAAAGACATTGCTTATGAATTTAGATTTTCTAAAGCAACTTTGATCAAGCAGCAGAAAATGTTCCAGGACCTTATCCGATTAGATAAGATTCGCGAAACTAAATGGTACAATTCTTTTAATGAAGATATTACTAAGATAATCGATAACCTTGACAAGAATCTATCAGCAACAGCGGACAGAAATAGTAATTATGTAATAGTTACAATGACTTGCGGCAGTGCTGAAGAGTCTGCGATTATTCTTAACGAAATGGTTTCATTGTTTGTCAAATCGCAGCAGGCGAATGCTGAAGAGGGTGTTGGTGCGAAATTAAGCGAGCTTACACAGCAGGAAAATTCTCTTCGCGGAAAGATGCAAAGCCTTAATACTGCTCTTGCCGACATCAGGCGTTCAACCGGTATTACCCAGCTTGAAAATGCCGGCGGCGATGATAGTTTCCGTCATACTGTAACTCAAAAACTTGGTAATCTTGAAGTTGAGAAATCCAAACTTGAGGCAGATATTGAGGAAATTCGTACCAGTGTTACTAATTATGAAGACCGAAATGTAGTCAGCGATGTCGTTCAGCGTATGTCTGAAACGGATCCAGTTATTTCAAGCCTTATCGAAAAAATCACAACTTATGAAGCAGAACTTGCACGCAAGATGACTAATCTTGGCGAAAACCATCGTGAAGTGCAGCAAATAAGAGAAATTCTAAGGCAAACAATCACTGAAAAAGATGCTCGTCTGGCGGCAAAGTCTCAACAAATTCGCAATTCAGACGTTACAATGGCAAGAGATCAGTTTGCGGTACTTACTAATCGTCTTGCTAAACTTGAAGAGTTGCGTGCTCAAACGGAAAACGAGCAAAGAGAGCTTGATAATACCAGAGCTCAATATGATCAGTATGTCGCTGATAGAGAAGAAGCAAAGAAAAAATTGTTCGATACACAGGAGCAAATCAGCAAGTACAATCTTTTGAAAAAAGATGTCGAAACCGCAAAGGTAAGATCTGTAGGTCTGGCTTTGCCTCCTCTTAAAAAGAGTTCACCTATTATTTTTATCTATATTCCTGCCGGCACGTTCCTTGGATTTATGTTTGGTGCGGCACTTGCATTCTTAATTGAGTTCCTCAACGATCTGCTTCGCTCGCCAAGAGATGTAATGAAATATGCTGAAGTTCCGCTTCTTGGAATGGTTATACATAAGAACCTTGATGCGGTTACGCGAAAAGCTGATATGTGGAAGGTTGTAAGGCAGCAGCCGTTCTCGATGATGAGCGAATGTTACAGGCAGTTTAGAACGAACCTTAAGCTGACTTCACAAATAGATAACCAAAGGGTAATTTTAGTTACCAGCGGTAACGCAGGCGAAGGCAGAACAACCGCTGCCGCTAATATGGCGGCGACGTTTGCGGCGGAAGGATGCAAAGTGCTTCTAATTGATGCCAACTTCCGCAGACCGTGTATTGATAAGATTTTCCTCAACGGCCACGATGCAGATATTGAGCAGAACGAAAGAGGTCTAAGCGGTTATCTTATCGGTAAACGTTCAATACAGGATATCATTCGTCATACTGATATGACTGATACCGATGTTATTGATAGCGGCGTTTTACCAAGGAATCCGGCTGAAATGCTCGGCGGACTACGTATGCGTGAGCTTCTCGAATACGTAAGGCAGCAGTATGACCGCGTTATCATTGACGGCCCTCCGATGCTCGTCAGCGAGGCAAAAGCCTTAGCTTCGAGAGCCGATGGTACAGTTATTGTATTCAATTCCGCTCTTACAAGACGCGGAACGGCACAGCGTATCGTTCGGGAACTTAGAGAAATAAATACGAATGTTCTCGGTGCGGTTCTTATCGGTGTGAGAGTTCTCAAAGGCGGTTACTTCCATGAATTGCTTGAATCTTACCATGATTATCAGGATTCGAATGGAAAGCATTTGGACGCGACGCCAGTTTCAGCTAATTAAGTTTATAATGCAAACTCAAAACGGCAGGCCTAAAAAACCTGCCGTTTTTTTTTAAAACTGCCTAAAAAAACAACTTTAAAGCAACCTTAAGCTAAACACTCATTCTTTTTTAAGTTTTTTCCGAACTTGTTAGGTTTGTAAAAGACATTAAATTCATACATTTGTATGAAAAATGAAATAAATCATTTAACTATTAAGCGAAAATACCCTATCGGCGCTGAAGTAATAGATGATGAATTGAATTTTAGAATTTGGGCTCCATCCCATAAAAATGCACAATTAATTATTGAATACCCACATTCTGAAACGATTGAAATGCAGCCCGAAGAAAACGGTTATTTCAGTGCGGCGATAAAGAACTTAGAAAAAAAAACCTTATACCGTTTTAAATTCCCAGGTAATAATACGTTTTTTGCAGACCCTGCTTCAAGATTTCAGCCGAAAGGCCCGTTGGGGCCATCACAGGTAGTTGAGCCTTCTTTGTTCAAATGGACTGATTCAAAATGGCGAGGGGCAAATTCAAAAAATCAAATAATTTATGAAATGCACATTGGAACATATACTCCAGAAGGAACCTGGCGTGCGGCTACTGCTGAATTGGAAGAATTAGCAAATTTGGGGATAACGGTTGTTGAAGTTATGCCAGTTAGTGATTTTTTAGGCGAATTCGGCTGGGGGTACGATGATATTTGTTTGTTTGCGCCTTCACGATTATACGGCGAACCCGAAGATTTAGCAGCGTTTGTCGATGCCGCACATAAATTAAATTTAGGTGTAATACTTGATATTGTTTATAATCATCTTGGGCCGGGCAGTTTTATTGAGCAATTTTCTGATTATTATTTTTCGACAAAAACTTCTGAATGGGGAAAATGTCTAAATTTTGATGGCCCTCATAATAAGCCTGTGCGTGATTTTTTTATTGCCAATGCTTTGTATTGGATTCAGGAATATCATTTTGACGGGTTTAGATTTGATGCAGTTCAACAAATACACGATTCCTCTGAAAAAAATATAATTGCGGACATAGTCGATAATTGCAGGGACGCGGCGAAAGATAAAAGTCTTTATATTATAGCAGAAAATGAATTGCAGGATGTGAAACTTTTGGATTGTGGTATTGAAGGTCTGTGGAACGATGATTTTCATCATAGCATAACTGTTGCGTTGACGGGCAAAAACGATGCTTATTATAGTGATTATCTTGGCACGGCAGGAGAAATTGTTTCGGCGTTAAAATATGGTTATATTTATCAGGGGCAATTTTCGAAATGGCAGCAAAAAAGAAGGGGGACGTGGTCAAGGGGTATAGATAAGCATAAATTTGTATGTTACATTCAAAATCATGACCAAATTGCCAATTCTGTGTCGGGTTTGAGAATAAATAAATTGATTTCAGACGCAAAGAATCGAGCCGCGGCCGCTTTGCTACTTTTAGGTCCGTGGACGCCATTGGTATTTCAGGGGCAGGAATTCAATGCTTCTGCGCCTTTCTTATATTTCGCCAATGCATCAGCTACGATAAATACAGACCGTAAAAAGTTTTTGGAACAATTTCCAACAATCAAAAAACAAGAAATTAAGAATTTCATGACCAATCCCGCGGATGAAAATACATTTCTTAAATCAAAATTGAATTTGGAAGAAAGGTATTCGAATTATAAAATTTATCGTTTATTCCAGGATTTAATCAATCTTAAAAAAACTGATGAAATATTTTTGTTGCAGGGGCAATGTGATATAGATGATGCGGTTTTAAATGACAATGCTTTTATTGTTCGATTTCTCAAAAAAGATAAAGGACGATTAATGATAGTTAACTTTGGAAAAGCAATATTTTGTTCGCCGGCCTCTCAACCTTTATTCGCCGCCTATAAGAACTACCAATGGGAGATAATGTTTTCAACAGATAAGCCGGAATATGGCGGTGATGGTTTCCCTGAAATAGAATCTGTAGATGGGTGGTATATACCTGCTGAATGTACGATGGTTTTTGAACTGAAAAAGATGGTAAATGAGAAAATTGATCCGTAAATTAGATTTTAAGAAAAACAGTTTCGATGAGCTGCAAGAGAAAGAATGGATTGTAACCAACGGTTTGGGCGGATACGCATCCGGTACAATTAATTGCGTTCCGACGAGGCGTTATCACGGTTATCTTGTAGCGGCTTCATCTCCGCCTATAGGCAGGGTTATGATGCTAAATAATCTAAACGAAGTAATAAGAATAGACTCAAAAAGCTCAAAATACGATGCAACCGGAATTTCGATAAGCGGTATGCATCTTCAAGACGAACAGTTTGGCAAGAAAAATTCGTATTTGACAGAATTCAGATTGGAAAACGGATTGCCATTTTGGAAATATCAAATTGAGGATACGATCATTGAAAAGAAATTAATAATGCCTCATTTGCAGAATACAACTTATATTATGTATCACCTTTTGTCGGCAAAACCTATTGAACTCTTGCTGCGTCCTTCTGTGGAGTTCAGGCCTCACGGTAAACCATTTACAAGAGAAAGGAAAAAAGCGTACACATTTTCTGCCAGGTCAGACCAATTTGAAATTTTGCTAAATGCAATTTATCCTTCTTTAAGAATAATGATCGAAGCCGATAAATATTCATTTATTTATGATAATATTCAATACGAACATAATTATGTTTTTGAAGCTCAAGCGGGTTACGATTCGGCGGCCATTCTATGGAGTCCGGGCTATTTTCATATTAACTTAAATCCTGGTTTGGCGGTTTGTTTGGTCGCATCGACTGAAAAATGGAATTTGAAAAGTAATGAGGCTTTCGATTCCGAAAATATCAGAAGGTCTAACTTGCTGGAAAGTGCGAAAGTTAAAACAGACTTTGGTTTGGAACTTGCACTGGCGGCGGATCAATTTATAATTTTTCCAAAAGGCAGAAACGAAGACTTAACACGCGCAAATGCTTTAGGCGATCAGGTGCGGACTATAATAGCGGGTTATCATTGGTTTACAGACTGGGGACGAGATACAATGATCAGTCTTGAAGGTTTAACGCAGGCAACCGGTCGGTTGTTTGAGGCAGGATGGATATTAAAAACTTTTTCGCAATACATCCGGAACGGCTTGATCCCGAATATGTTCCCCGAAGAGAGGAAACAGGGAATATATCAGACCGCTGATGCGACGCTGTGGTTCTTTCATGCTTTTGACAGGTACATGGAAGTAAGCAGGGATAATTTATTGCTGCACATTCTAATTCCAAAATTTGTTGAAATAATCGAGGCGCACTTTAAAGGGACTCTTTTCGGCATATCGGTTGATTTGAATGACGGACTTTTAAAACAAGGTCAGGAAGGTACGCATTTAACGTGGATGGATGCGAAATGCGGAGATTGGATCGTTACGCCACGTCGGGGGAAAACCGTCGAAATCAACGCTCTTTGGTATAACGCTTTGTGCCTTGTAATTAAATGGTTGAAACAGGAAAAAAATGAAAATCCGAATTTAGATAAATACGTTCAATATGCGAAAAAGGCCAGGAAATCTTTTAATGAGAGGTTTTGGTATCAAAAGGGCGGGTATTTATATGATATTGTTGATGGCGAGAATGGCGATGACACATCATTAAGGCCTAATCAGATTTTCGCAATTTCATTGCCCAATGAAGTTCTTGAAGAAAAATACTGGCAGCGGGTTCTTGATATTGTGCAATCGAGACTTTTAACGCCTGTTGGCTTGCGATCACTGTCGTCGGATAGTCCCGATTATAAAGCAAAATACTTTGGTGATTTACGTTCGCGTGATGCCGCTTATCATCAGGGGACAGTCTGGACGTGGCTGATAGGTGCTTTTATTGATGCGTATTTGAAAAAAAATCCAAACGATAAAGCTAAAGCCAGAGCTTTCTTAAAAGATTTTGAAATGCATCTGAATCAAAGCTGTATAGGGACAATAAGTGAAATCTTTGATGCTGAAAAACCTTTTATTTCGCGAGGGTGTATATCGCAGGCGTGGAGTGTTGCGGAAGTTTTGCGATCGTTATATAAGACATTAGAATAATTTTGAACATATCGTTGTGAGGATATTATGGAAACTAAAGCGAGTATATCAGGTCATCCGTTTCATCCAATGCTGATTATTTTTCCGTTAGGTCTATGGGTGTTTTCTTTTATTTGCTGCGTTATTTTCAAATTAACAAACTCTGCTATTTGGAATACAGTTTCGATATACACTTTGGGCGGGGGGATCATTGGCGGAATACTTGCGGCGTTGCCGGGCATAATCGATTTGTTCAGTTTACCGCCAAGCAAGGCGCAAAAGATTGGTATATGGCATATGATCGTAAATATTAATGTTCTTACAATTTTAATCATCGTTTTCTTTTTGAAAATATTCAATCAGGCCGATTTCATTAGTTTTATCCTTTTCATTCTTGGGATTGTTTTATTGGGTGTGAGCGGTTGGCTGGGAGGCGAGCTGGTTTATATCAATGGGGTAGCGGTGAAGAAGGTGGAAAATTACAATGAGTGATATTAATCCAACGCAGGAATACCATATTGGAATCACGGGTTCTTATGGCGGTATGAATTTGGGCGATGAAAGCATTCTTGAAACAATTATTTACCAGTTACGAGAATCATTGCCGAATGTTCGTATAACAGTTTTTTCAAAGAATCCAGAGGACACTCTTAAACGCCATGCAGTCCAGAATTCAATAGCTATCCGTGATATGGTTCGTAAGGAAGCACAGGAAGAAATAAAAAAACTGGATATACTTATTTTTGGCGGCGGCGGAATCCTGTACGACCGGGATGTGAAATTATATTTACGTGAAGTTGAACTGGCGCAAGAAGTTGGTGTGCCAGTCGTTGTTTATGCAATCAGCGGCGGGCCTTTGAATGACCCGGAAAATAGGAAGCTGGTTGTAAAGCATCTCAATCTTGCAGCGGCAGTAACAGTACGCGACAGGGAGGCAATGAAACTGCTTGAGGAAGTTGGGGTGAAAAAGAAGATAATATTGACCGCCGATCCCGCGCTGCTTTTAAAGCCTGCTCCTATTCCTGAAGAATTGCTTAAGCGTGAAGGAATTGACCTTCCGCGCAGACGAATTGGTGTTTCTGTTCGCGAGCCCGGGCCTGCGGCGCCTAATTTAGATATCGAACATTATCACGGGCTGCTTGCAAATACAGCAGATTTTATGGTAGCAAGATTCGATTCGGATATTATATTTGTTCCGCTGGAACCAAAGAAATACGATGCACAGCAGAGTCATAGTGTAATAGGGAGAATGAAGCATGCGGACAGGGCAACGGTTTTAAAAGGCGAATACACATCATCGCAGCTTCTTACGATAATCAATAATTTCGAATTTTGTGTAGGGATGCGTCTTCATTTTCTAATTTTCTGCGCAATCCAGGGAGTGCCATTTGCTGCGCTGCCGTATGCATCTAAAGTTGAAGGGTTAATGGCAGACCTAGAAATACCGGCTCCGCCTTTGCGTAATCTTACGGTTGGAGATTTGATCGCATATATAGACCGGATTTGGGATGCCAGAGTCAAAGTAAGTGAGGAAATCAAAAAGAAAATTCCCGCACTTCAGGCAAGAGCAAAACAAACGAATGAGATTGTAATGCAGGTCTTGAAGAATGCATCGAAATGACAGCAGTTAGTTGTGAGGTTTAATAATGCCTGTATTGGAAAAACCAGGTGAGATAAAAAAAATAATGCTTCCGGCTAGAGAAGGAATTGTTGGAGCGCAGACAGATGTGCTTGTTGTGGGCGGAGGTCCAGCGGGATTTGGGGCTGCGGTTGGAGCGGCACAGGCAGGCGCAAAAGTGATATTAGCTGAACGATACGGCTTTATGGGCGGAAATGCCACGGCCGCATTGGTTATGCCATTGATGTCGCCATTTACTTCAATGCCTCCGATTGCGGGGCAAACAACGATGCCTCTGCTGCCGGAAGATAAAGGCCCTGGAGCGAAAGAAGTTATAGGCGGAGTTTTTAAAATGTTTCTCAATAGATTGGTTGCAGCAGGTGGTGCGGTATCGCCATCGGTTGCTACGGGATACGTGGTTACATTTGATCCCGAAATTTATAAGCAGACATTGCTGGATGCATTGGATGCGGCTGATGTGAAATATTTATTACA
>MHYA01000072.1:26517-27614 GCA_001825675.1 Planctomycetes bacterium GWF2_42_9
AGTCATTTCGGCCAAAGTCATAATTGATTGTACGGGAGACGGTGATATAGCTGTATCGGCAGGCGCGGAATACGAGATTGGCCGGCAGGAGGACGGTCTTGTACAGCCAATGACTCTGATGTTTAGAGTTATAGGATTTGAAAAAGAGCATTTTGGAAAATATATTCATAAGCACCCCGATCAATGGCAAGGTGTATATGGATTGCAGGACTTAATTCAAAAAGCGACACAAGCGGGTGATCTGAATTTGCAGCGAGAAAATATATTGTTTTTCGCGACTCCACACGAGCACGAAGTTACTGTGAACAGCACAAGGATCATTAATGTTCTCGGTACGGATGTATGGGATTGGAGTTATGCTGAACGGGAAGGTATGCACCAAATGCGGCAGATAGAAAAGTTTTTGAAAAAATACGTGCCCGGCTTCGAGAAATCATATATTGTTCAGAGCGGCGTTCATACTTGTGTACGAGAAACGAGGAGAATAGTGTGTGAATATAAACTTACATCGGATGATATTTTGAGCGCAAGAAAATTCGATGATATGATTGCTTGTGCCGCTTATCCTATCGATATACACAATCCAAAGGGTAAGGGGACTACGCTTAAGCATTTGCCGGCGCAGCAATGGTACTCAATTCCGCTTCGCTGCCTTGTTCCGAAAAAGGTAGAACATATTTTAATTGCGGGCAGATGTATTTGTGGTACGCACGAGGCATTTTCATCGTACCGTATAATGCCTGTTTCTATGGCGACAGGTCAGGCTGCCGGAGTTTGCGCAGCTATCGGGATTAAAAAAAATAAATTGCCACGAAAGGTATCACCTCTGGATGTGCAAAATGAATTGCTCAAACAAGGTGCAATACTCGAACGGTAACAAAATTAGGCTAGCTTTGATAGCTTATAATGTTGGATTAATGAATTTTTTTCTGTACGCCAGGGGTGAAAGGCCGGTCTCTTCCTTAAAATATCTTCCTGTATGCGTGATGTCTTTAAAGCCCATTGCAAGACCGATTTGCGCGATAGTCAGATTTGTTTCCAGCAGCATCGAAATAATTTTATTTACCCTTATGTGTCTGATTACATCGTAGATGGAT
>MHYA01000072.1:27629-52157 GCA_001825675.1 Planctomycetes bacterium GWF2_42_9
AATCTCCTTCTTGATACCATTACCGCATCAGCTATATCATCGACGGAGATGTCCATATTAGATTGTTTTTGTATATAGTTGATTGCGGCGGAAAGAGATTTATCGTCGATCGCGATAATGTCTGTTGATTGCCGAGTTGCAATATGCGTCGGCCTGACCATAGTTTCAGTATTGATGATTTTTTTTGTTCGCATCATCTTTGCCAAAAGCTCCGCGGCTTCGTAGCCTGCTTTTTCTGTGCCCAGTGAAATGCTGGAGAGCGGGGGATTTGTCAAAGAACAGACAAATTTATCGTTATCAACGCCAAGGATTGAAATTTCATCAGGTATTCGCAATCTGGCAAGTTTACAGGCTGTAATCAAATGCTGGCCCCGGTCGTCATTGCAGGCGAGAACGGCGGTTGATAAGGGGAGCGTTTTGAGCCATTTAGCGATATCCTGCTGCTCAAGCTGCCAGGATTTTCTTGGAGCGCCTTTAAGATTTTTGTATACGTTGACTTTGTATCCTCTGGTTTTAAGAAACAATATAAAACTTTTTCCTCTTTCTCTTGACCAGTGGAATTCATCGAAACCGCAGAAAGCGAAATTTCTGAAACCTTTGTTAATGAAATACTCGGCAGCCAATTTTCCTATCGCTTCGGTATCGCCGAAAATTTGCGGCATACCGGGAACGATTTCACGGTAGCCAATCAAAATCGTGGGCACTGAATGCGGGAGTTTTTTTCTTGCGCGTACGGTGTTTGGAATTTTAGCGATAATGCCATCCGCAAGTTCGGGCAAAAGCTGCGGCAATGTTCCTTCGTGTTTGCCCGGTTCGCGATAAAAAACCCAGGGGCCATTTGCGTTGGAATATTGCGCGATTCCCCGCAGTAATCCCTGCACATATTCTCCTATCGGCTCCATCATCAGAATTATCTTTGGCAATTTTTTCATAAAGGCAGTTTAACATATATATTTATGAATGTCTAAAAAAACACATAAAATTGAATGTTATTTAAATACTTGCTATGTGGGAGTGTGTAATGTAAGTGTTTGTGTTTAAAGGTGTAATGGGGATTTTGCTATTGTTTTTTAGCTGTCGCAAAGTGGCTAAAAAAATCCGTATATTGGCTTTGATATAATAATATATTTCTTTTAGTATGTTACTATCGAAGCTGTATCAAAAGTGCACTTAAAAAACAGCGAAAAAGTTATGAATGATTTTTCTAAGGAGGACTTAAAATGAGTAAGAGATTTGGTTTTGTAACATTTTTATTATTTTTTATCTGCACTGTTAATGTTTGTTTTGGACAGTGGGTTTTTTGGACAAATAATGAAGGAGCCGGCGATGGACAGTGGGCTACGACAACCAACTGGGCAGTAGGTTATCCAACGGCAAGTGATGATGTGGTTATTTTGAAAGACGCAGGCAACGCTGCGGTTATCAGGGCAGGTGTAACAGGATATGCTAACTGGATGCATCTTTGCGATACAAGCGCGACAGGTTCCAAAGTATTAGTCAGCGGAGGAACACTAGCGGTATCAGACCATTTGCTTATCGGCGAATGGGGTGTAGATCAGAAAGGTACGCTGCAAGTAGATTCCGGCACAGTCAATACTGTTCTTCTTATGTGCGGCGGCGACAGAGGCGGCAATAACGGTAACGGAACTCTAATTGTCAACGGCGGCAATGTTAATATCGGATGGCTTTTGGCAGTCGGCGGCGGATATGACGGCGTAAGCACAGGCGGTGTTGGAAATGTACAATTAGCAGGCGGCGTTGTTACAATGGCGACAGGAGGCAATGTTATTGGCGAGGGCGGTTTGATTATGTCTAACGGCGGTTTGCTTAATATCGCAGGCGGTGCTTTGAGTCTTAACGGAGTTATTACTGATATAACAGCATTAGCTAACGGCGGAACAATTACGGCTTACGGCGGAACAGGAAGTTTTGTATATGATTACAGTATTGCGGGCAGAACTACAGTTACGGCAGTTATTCCTGAACCTGCTACCTTGGTAGTCATTGCATTGGGCTCGCTATTAATCAGAAGAAAAAAATAATTACTTAATTTTATTGCCATTGAACTATGTTTGTGTTTATGGCACGATGGAGCTAATATGAATAAACTGTATATACTTATTGCTGCTTCGATGTTAATGATTAACGCATATTCGGTACAAGCCGAAACTGGCTGGGAAGATAATTTTGACCCAATCAAAACAACGTGGGTTGAGACGACGGCGGTATGGACAGATTTGTCCGGTTCGACTGCGAAATTAACGGAGAACGACAGCACACTTTCTTACGGCTTTGCGCAATCTGAACCAATTACACTGGATGTCAGCAAATATAAAGAACTGTTGATATCAGTTAGTGCAGTTGACAGCGGCGCACTTTATAGCGTTCAGATACAGGAGGTCGGAGGAGCAGAGGCTTATGCCAATGCGATTAGTAATATGGGTTTTCCCGGTACAAAAATTGTTGACATCTCATCGCTGATGGGTTGGAGCGGAACAAAGACTTTTGTAATTAACATCTGGATAGACGGCGAAAGCAAAGGAGTTGCGTTTGATACTCTTCAGATAAGAGCAACGGAAACAGGAATGGCCGCGTGGTCGGAAGATTTTAATCCTGTAAAACTTTCCTGGACACAAGAGAGTTGTCTATGGACGGATTCTGAAGGTATTGGTGCTGTACTTACAGAGAGCAATCCATCGGTAAGTTACGGCGTGGTGCGATCGGAAATATTGACGATTGATCTCGATATTTACAATGAATTGTATGTCAAGACGACTGCGATTGATTCGGGCTGCTATTACAGCGTGCAGATTCAGGAAATTGGCGGCAGCGGTGAGTATAGAGACGCTATCAGCTATGCCGGTGGTGCTGCTACGCAGATAATCGATATTGCGAAGTTGATGAACTGGAGCGGCACGAAAACTTTCCAAATCAATATCTGGCTCGATGGCGAGAGTAAAAGCACGACTTTCGAAAAGATTGAATTGAGAAACGGCGAAAAGCTGCCGGGATATATTTACTGGCGAGATCATTTTAATCCGAGAAAAGAGCTTTGGTATGACATAGGCGCATACTGGACGGATAACGGAGATTCGACTTCTACGGTTACCGAAGATCAGCCGGGTATATCTTACGGCAAAGTTGAATCTGAAACGCTAGATGTCGATGTGAGTCTGTTCCCTGAAATAACAGTTGATATTACGAATGTTACCGGCGGCTGGCTCGATGTCGCTATTCAGGAACAGGAAGGTTATTATGCAGCCAGTAATGTGATAACTGCTATTACCGCGCCGGGTATTTATAAAGGCAATGTGGCTGATGCAATGGGCTGGACGGGTCGGCACAAGTTCAGGATTGTATTATGGGTCAACGGTAATGGTAAGAGCTACACATTCGATAGTATTCAGCTTGCAATGGATTGCGGAACGAACTTGCTGGCTGGCGATTACAATGAAGATTGTCAGGTAGATTTTCAGGATTTGGCAAACATAGCTGAAACCTGGATGAGCGAATATGATATGCTGGATGTTAAAGATATTTCTGATAACTGGCTAGATAAAGCATATTAGATTTTGGATAATGTTTCGGGGCAGGCGTAAAAACCTGCTCCGAAATAATTTTAAAAAACGGAGTATTAAAATGAATAAAAAAGCATTTACCCTAGTGGAGTTACTGGTAGTAATTTCTATAATTGCAGTTTTGCTCGCGGTTTTGATGCCGTCGTTGAGTAAGGCAAGAGAAATGGCGAAAACGATTATTTGCCAGACCAATCTTAAAGGTCTTGGTACGGCCTGGGAGGCTTATTCTATCTCTAACAACGGCTTGATAGTTTCTTCTCTTACATATAAAACGACTGATGAAGGTGATGTCAGAGCCGATTATAGTAAATACGGCTGGGTTTATGCTCCGGTAAATATTACAACAAAGGAATCAATTCCTGAAGGTCAAAAAGCAAGGGAAACCGCTGAACAGGCGGAATACGGTATCAGACAGGGTAAAATATTTTCTTATGCTTCAGATTTTGGCGTTTATCGATGCGGCAGCGATAAGACGGGACATTTCAGAGGTTATTCGATCATCGATCATCTCAACGGCGAACAAGATTTTATGACTGGTACTTACAAAAAACCGTGGGATAATATAACAAAAACATCACAGATTAAGCGTACGTCTGAAAGTTACGTTTTTATGGAAGAAGACGATACGAGAGCCTATAATGTTGATTCATGGGAGCCGGTGATTACGATTAAAGGTGTTAAGGGTGCGGCTAAAACAACATTTCAATATGACCCGCTTGCGATAAGACACAGCGGATATACGAAAAGTAATTTTGCTTTCGCTGATGGACATAGCGAGCAGCGCAGATGGTCTAAAGAAACAATAGACTTTTTCGCGGGATACAAAAAAACGGGCGGTAGTTATCAATGGCGAGTTTTTGAGCCGACTACCGAACCGGGCAGGCTTGATGTCGAGTGGCTCGAAAACGGAAGGGCTAAAAAATAAAACGTCCATTTTCTAAAACGCAAATAGCTAAGGAATAACATCGATATGGCACTTCATACAATAGATATAATCATCATAATAGGTTACATATTAGCCATTACCGGTGTTGGCATTTTCATATCACATCGGGGTTCCAAAAATATGGAATCGTATTTTCAGGCCGGCAAAAGTCTGCCGTGGTATGTATTGGGCACGTCGAATGCGGCGACAATGTTTGATATTACCGGTACTATGTGGCTTGTGTATTTGCTTTTCGCTTATGGATTGAAAAGCGCCTGGATACCGTGGATTTGGCCGACGTTCAATCAGATTTTCGGAATGGTTTATTTGTCAATCTGGCTGCGTCGTTCAAATGTTGTTACAGGGGCGGAGTGGATTCGGACACGTTTCGGCAGCGGTACAGGAGCAAAACTTTCGCATATCAGTGTTGTAATATTCGCGCTGGTTTCTGTTATCGGGTTTATGAGTTATGCTTTTGAAGGCATAGGAAAATTTGCGGCTATATTTTTTCCCTGGGATATATCACCAAAAGTTTACGCGTTGATTTTTATGTCTGTTACTACGATTTATGTAGTTACGGGCGGAATGTTCAGTGTTGTGCTTTGTGAAATTATTCAATATGTAATAACAACGATAGCTTCGATTATCATAGCCGGTATCGCGATGTATAAAATATCGCCTGAAATGCTCAATGCCGTGGTGCCTGCCGGGTGGAAAAATTTATCTTTCGGATTGAAGCTGGACATTGATTGGTCGCATTTAATGCCTTCGTTAAATAATCAAATGGAAGGCGACGGGTTTTCATTGTTCGGAATTGTTTTCGGGCTGATTTTATTCAAAGGCATTCTTGCCAGTATGGCAGGGCCTTGCCCGAACTATGATATGCAACGAGTTCTATCAACAAAGAATCCGCGCGAAGCGTCATTAATGAGCTGGTGTGTTTCTGTTGTACAGTTTATTCCGCGTTATCTGTTAATAACATCAATTACAATAATCGCTCTTGTGTTTTATAGTCACGAAATGCTTGCGGAAGGTAAAAATATAGATTTTGAACAACTTCTGCCGCTAATTATAAATAGATTTTTACCAATTGGTATAACAGGTTTGATGATTGCCGGTCTGCTTGCGGCTTTTATGAGCACATTCAACGGAACTGTGAATGCAGGCGCCGCTTATGTTGTAAACGATATTTATAAAGCATTTATTAATCCAAATGCATCATCAAAGAAATGCGTTTATATCGGCTATATTTGCACAATTTCAATAATCGTGGTTGGTATAGCTTTCGGATTTATGATCGAAAAGATCGGGTCTGTAACTCTCTGGATAGTAGGAATATTATACGCGGGCTATCTTGCACCTAATGTGCTTAAATGGCACTGGTGGAGATTGAATGGTTACGGGTTTTTTGCGGGAATGACAACGGGAGTTGTCGCGGCACTTGTTTTCCCATTAATATGGAAGACCAATCAGCCGTTATATATTTTTCCATTCATACTCATCATAAGCGCAATAGCTTCGGTTGTGGTAAGTCTGATGACAGAGCCGGAAGATTCGGAAGTCTTAAAGAAATTTTATACGACTATTCGGCCTTGGGGTTTTTGGAAACCGATTTACAAAAAAGTTATTATCGATGAGCCGTTGTTCAAGAGAAACACTGATTTCAAACGTGATATGGCAAATGTAGCTGTCGGTATTATTTGGCAGTTTACACTTTCGCTGATGACGATTTATTTTGTAATTAAAGAATTTAAATCAATGTTTATCACGGCAGCGGTAACTATCGCAACGTCGATTTTTCTATATTTTAACTGGTATAAAAAACTTGAAAAGAATGACAATTTAGAAGGTTCTCAATGGGTATCGCAAAACAAACAGCCACAGTTGCAGGGACAGGCAATCGAAAAGTAAAATCGGAGATGTATATTAATATTAAACATCAATCCTCTGTAAAACTTCAGCGGTTCGAGGGGAATCCAATAATTTCTCCTAATCCCGCGAACGTATGGGAGAACTTCGTTACGACAAATCCCGGCGCGTGTTATGATAGTGAAACCGGCGTTGTTAATTTGCTTTATCGCGCGGCTGGGAATGATACCAAGCATATAATACGTTTCGGCAGGGCGATAAGCACCGATGGATATCACTTCAAACGTTTTGACAAACCGGTTTTTTCGCCGAGCGTTGACGGGCTTGACGGCGGCTGCATTGAGGATCCGCGAATTGTGAAGATGGGGCAGTATTATTATATTACTTACGCTACGAGAGCGTATCCGCCGGGAGAATATTGGCTTCATAACGGCAACTGCTATAAAAATCCCGATTGCGCACAGGAATTCCCTCTCTGCATTCGTGAAAATCATACGACAACGCATTTGGTGATCACCAAAGATTTTGAAAGTTTTATCAGAGCGGGCATTCTGACAGATCCGATGGTGGATGATAGAGATGTTATTCTTTTTCCTGAAAAAATTGATGGAAAATTTTATATGCTTCATCGTCCGATGGATTGGTGCGGGAAAGAGTACGGCACGGATCATCCTGCGATGTGGATTTCATCTGCGAAAGATATGCTTGCATTTAAACAGAGCAATTTGCTTGCTAAAGCGACGTTTCCGTGGGAATTGAAAATCGGCGGCAATACACCGCCAATAAAAACCAAAGCAGGGTGGCTGACATTATATCACGCAGTTGGGCAGGACAAACATTATCGTCTTGGCGCGATGCTTTTGGATTTGAAAGACCCGACAAAGGTCAATTACAGAACAAGAGACTGGATTTTCCAGCCTGAAACAGATTACGAAACCAAAGGCTGTTATTTTGGCGGCGGCGTTGTGTTTCCGTGTGGAAAAGTTATAATAGACGACAAGTTGTTTGTTTATTACGGAGGGGCTGATATGTACGTCGGATTGGCCACTTGTAAAGTTAACGATTTAATCGATTATCTCCTGGGCTGCCCGGCTAATGAAAGCGAATGATAAATGAAATCGCATCTGAAATTTTTAATGGTGGTTATCGTTATGTTTTCAATGAATTGTTCATTTGGTCAGGAAACAAGCAGTAAAAGCGTTTATGCTCATTTTGTAACGTGGTTCAAGACTAAAGATTTTTCCGGCAAATGGGAGATGTGGAATTCCGATTATAACGAAAGTCCGCATAATCCCGATACGATCTTTATAAGCGGCCAAAGAGATTTAGCGGTTACGAGTTATCCGCTGACAGGCCCTTATGACACATCAGATCCAGACATTTTAGAATATCAGTTTTTGCTGATGAGATTGAGCGGTATTGACGGGATTATTGTTGATTGGGACGGCAGAAGGATTAATCAATATCGCCATGATGCGTTGATGACGATCTTGCCGTATTTGGAAAAATATAATTTGCAATTGATAATGTGTTTTGAGGAATGGTGCGGCTATTGGCCGAGAGGAACTTTTGCTGACAGACAAGCGGAAATAAAAGCGGCCAAAGATGAAATGCTGTGGATGGTTGAAACGTTTTTGAATAAACCTTTTTACGGCATTGTCGGCGGGAAAAAGCCGGTTTTAATATTTCGTAAAATTCCTGATAAATGGTTTAATTCTGCTGAATGGCAGGATATAGCTAAAGATTTCAATGATGTGCGATTGATATTTGATTCTGAATGGTATAACCAATTTGGCAAAGTTGTCGGCGGTAAATATTTTTGGGTCGGCAGTTTTGATCCAAAGACAAATAACAGCAGTTTGGAATTTTGCAAAAATGTTTATGCGAATTTCTTCAAACAGAAAAATCCGAACATAAACAATGAAATTGTTTTCGGCGGTGCAACGCCCGGCTTTGATGATTCACCTGTTTGGGGGTGGGGAACTACTGCCAGGAAAGCACCGCGGTATGATGGTGAAAGATTTGAAATGACCTGGCAGATGTCGATGGATAATAAGGTTGATGTTGTTCAAATTATTACCTGGAATGATTGGAACGAGGGAACGCAAATTGAGCCGTGTGATAAATATGGGTACAAATATCTTGAGCTGAATAAAAAATATTCGGCTATGTATAAAGGCGTTCGAGATGATGTGCCGAATGATGTTTTAAGGATTCCTTTGAAACTGTATAATGCGAGAAAAGCTGCTAAAGCTGAAAAAACTGTACTGGATGATTTGAGCGGTGCTTTGTTTAATAAAGAATTCGATAGAGCAAAAGTTTTGGCTGGAAAAATCAATGATTAAAAAAGTTTTGATAATTTTGTTTCTGTTTAATTGCAGTTATTACTGTCGGGCAGAGATTGTAGATAATCTTGATACGACGACATATTTGACGGCCACGCTTAATTCGTTGGTTACGGCAAACGGCAACGGAACCGTTAGTATGAAAAAAACGGCGACCGGCGATTCAGTTGTTAATTGGCGAAGCTCCATCAGTAATTATATCAAAATCAGAAATTACAATGACAGGGTAGAAATTACTCCAACGAGTTCAATTTCATCAGGACAGTATTCAATCTGGATTTTATATTTCGATAGCTCGAAAGTTTTTTTGGGCGAGTTTCAATGGGCTTCAACAAGGAATGATACTTCAACGCAGGTTCTAAAAAGTGTTGAAACCTTTGCTGTGCAAAACGGCATAACAAATGCGGAATATTATTGGATTCGCTTTCGACTCAATGGCGATGTCGGCAGCGGTTTTATATTTGATAAAATCCACGTCAAAGATGGGCCAGGGTATTGGAAATCTACGGCGTTGACTCAATCAGCACCAAAGACGGTTTTCGTGCACGAAATGACATCCTTCAGAACGCCAGAATATAGCGGATATTGGGATGGCTGGGATTATGGATATATAAAAGATAACGTTGAATATTATCATTATCCGTGGGTTTTGGATTCGAGCGGCAAACCAGATATCGCATCGGTTTATTTTCCATCGGTCGGCTGTTACGATATGAAAGACCCCTGTCTTGTGGAATATCATTGTCAGATTATGAAAATGACGGGAATCGGCGGAATCATATTCGATCTTGGCTTTTACGAGATGGACATCGATACTGTAAATATGATAAGTCAATATCTTGGCATTATGGCGCAGTATGATCTTAAAGCGGTAATATGTTTTGAAGATAAAGTGCATTGGAAATGGGATACAAGTGCGACAACAAGGACAACGGCTGTAGCAAGAACTTATAGTGATATGAATAACTGGCTTTCACTATTTCAAAATTCGGGGATACAATTTAACGTAACAGGTTACCGACCGTTATTTCTTATGTTCAGCTATGAATATAATGATCCAACGGATAGCCCGGATAAAGGATTAAGTTGTTTGTCGCCGAGTGAAATTACAACGTGGCTTAATACTTTTTCATCGCAGAACAAACCGGTTGTTCTACGCCAATGGTTTAAAGAATCTGATCATATTGGCGTGCTTAACGGACAATTTGATTGGCCTGAAATATATAGCGATGTGCCTGCTCAATATAGTCCACCGTATGGCGGCTACAGCGATATGGCTGATAACAATGATAAAATGTATAATGACAGGGATTACGGACAATATCTTTTTGATAAAGATTATGCTGATTTTTTTATGTCGGGAGTTTGGCCGGGCTTTGACGATCTTGAGATTTGGGGTTGGAATACCGTGCCTCATTTGATGCCAAGATTTAACGGCGCGCTATATGATTCAACGTGGGATTGGGCGATAGACAATAATCTTCCTTTGGTTCAGGTTGCGACGTGGAATGACTGGTTTGAAGGAACGATAATCGAAC
Source organism: Planctomycetes bacterium GWF2_42_9 (assembly GCA_001825675.1). Lineage (GTDB taxonomy): Bacteria > Planctomycetota > Phycisphaerae > Sedimentisphaerales > UBA12454 > UBA12454. Next base: position 37,885 of record MHYA01000072.1, read on the forward strand.
CTTCTGTTGAGTTTGGCAATTTGTATATCGAAAAGACTTTTACAAAAATCGCGAAATTTAAAAATATAACTTATTCAACAGTTCCAAATTTCAATGTTCCGATATGGATTTATAAGATCCGAGACATTTCGGATAACGCTCAAGTTCTTGCTGATATGCAAATCGCGAGCGACTTTATAAAAGCTGGTCAATATGAACAAGCGGATGAAATAGTTTCATTTTGGGCGAGTTTCTTTGATATTGATTCAGTAACTTATTGGACGGGGGAAGGCACACTTACCGCTTATCAGCCGGGGGATTATACGCACGATGGGAAGGTGAATTTCAAGGACATTGTGCTTATTGGTCTGGATTGGAAAAATGATTACGGGGTTCGAGATTTAGCAGTTATCGCAGATAATTGGCTTTGTGAATAAGCAGCGTTAATTCTTTGAACAATTACTGATGGAAAATATTTTTCAGCCAAGTTTCATCTGGCGGCGCATAGAACCGGAATTTTTCAAAAACACCTTGTTCCTGATTGTAAAATAGAGCCTGCTGAAATCCCAGTTTGTTCGCGATTGGGCTGTCGATTAAGCTGCTTGAATCCGCGGTGCTCATTTGGAAAAGAACCTGATTGTTAAACTCTGCAAGAGTTTTTCGGCCAAGAACTTTTTCAACCATACCAAAAGTATCAGCGCCAATTATCGTGTGTATTCCGACAGCGGGGCCATCGCTAATGATATTCGTTAGTTGCTTGTCGAGACTTACGCTGCCTTGTTCGGAAGAGATGTTCCAATCGTCTTCCTTTTTTTGCAGCATACGGTAACGCTGCAGGCCGGAGATGAACAAAAATTCTATCGGGCCGTCATAACGATTTTCAGCAAGACGTTTTTGAACTTCTGCCGCTAATCCCGATATGGCTTCTTCGACCTGACCAAACTGAAAAAATTGACATCTGTTTGGTATAAATGAATCAATCATCTTCATTTTGATGTTTATTAAGGAATCGGCGGCGCTGCCGTTCATAATCACAAACTTGCTAATCTTTGGTGAAAGACCTGTTAGCAAACTTAAAAGGGCGGAGCTTAAAACGCCTGCCATAGCAAAATCCTGCTGCCCTGTAACAAGTAAGTTCGCACCATTTTGCCGATTAAAAATAACGGATGTCGGGTCTTTGATACGTACGGGTTCGCCGAGAAATGCGAATGGCGGCTGTTTGGCGGGGCTTTCGTTATGAAATGGATGTTGCATAAGTTTTGCCAGCATTGAATTATTTGAAATATCAGCAGGCACATTACCTTCAAATATGATCATTCGTTCGCGAGGCAGTGTTGTTTGCTTTGGAATGTTATTTATCTCTGTAAGATATTCATCCTGTACCAGCTTCGGCAGCCAGGCAATCTGGAACGGATTATTGCCGACAATCATTCCGCCCGCATCGTTATAGATTGCTTCGCCGGGCCGGGATAGCAGCCTTGCGACAACATTATCTTCATTGAAAATAATCTGCGAATCCACTTCAGAGCATTGCAGTGCGATTCGAACGGCCATTTGTCCCATAATGCTTCGTGAAATTCCTGAAATTCCCGCAAGGCTTTGTGAGCCGAGAATTATATGAATGCCGAACGCGCGCCCCTGACGAACAAGTTTTTCGAGCAGGATAGTAGAAGTGTGCGATATTTTATCATCTTCCGAAAACAAAATATGGAACTCATCAATAATCAGAACTGTTCGCGGCATTTTTTTGCCGGTTGTCTGACGATAGGATGCAATGTCCTGTACTCTTGCCTGGCGGAATTCTTCGCCGCGTGAAATCATTTCAGCGTCAAGTTTTTGCAGAATACTCAATCCAAATTCACGGTCGCTTTCGATGGCCACCGCGCGAATATGAGGGGTTTTGTGAGCGGCGTAAGTTTTAAATTCAACGCCTTGTTTGAAGTCAATCAAATACAACTCAACTTCGTCAGGTGAATACCACATAGCGAGATTGGTGATAATAACGTGGAAAAGAGTTGATTTTCCAGAACCAGTTTTTCCAGCGATTAAAATGTGCTGATTGACACCTTTGCCAAGCTGCAAATATTGCAGTCGTCTTGCGCCGGAACGTCCTATTGGGATTTTAATATCTGCACTGCTATCAAGACTCCATTTATGAGTTTCCGTTGGAGCGATCGCGTTAAATGGAATTTCGACTCTGGTTGAATCGACGCTTGCTTCGCCGACTTTGCGCACCAAATTGGTTAAAGTTTCTTCAGTCGGCGGAGTATCAAGTTTTAGCGGGAATTTATTGTACACTTCATTTTGCCAGACGAAGGAATCTTTCTGCCAGAGCAGGTGAATTCCGTTTGACGCGAGAAACTGCGCGGACATACCTTCAGGCAGCTTTCGGCCTTCATCGCATATTATAAATGTATAAACGCCGCACCTGGGGCCGCTGTGTATAATGCTGTTTAAACGCCGGATCGATTCATCACTGAAATTTGTAAGAAAATCGGCTATAACAAGGAATCTGTATGGTTCGGCAAGTTCACCAGCCTGCTGATTATATGCTTCGATTGTTTCAAATTCATTTCGCAGATATTTCTGAATGACATTTTCCATATGAACGGTAAGTTCGGCAAGCTGCTGCTGGATGTGTTCGCTGTCTGTCCATATTCGGCCTCCAACGAGACTTTTTTCATAGTCAACAGCGTGCATAAAGCCGACAAAACTTTTTCCCAATCCGACAGGATCGAAGATGTTAAAGTGAACTTGTCCTGCCGGTACCGAAGTGAAAAGCCGCATCATAGCGGATTTAACAATATCGATAGCGGAATCTCTGGCTTTTTGCGGGGTTTGTACAAATAATGAACAACGATTCGGGAATGATAAAACAGCAGGCGCAATGAATGTTTCGATGGTCTGCATTTCAGAATCCATCAGTTCCCGTACGGGTTCGGCAATTTGGTTGAAATCAATTTTGATTTCGCCCAGACGTATTAATTGCTGTTTTGCCTTTGACGGACTCCATTGTGGCCAATATGGATTTTTCCAATCATAAAATATCGACTGGTCAAGCTGTTTTGTCTCAATGAGCATAGTTTTTATGGTTTTAAGGCTTTCACCCCAGTAATTTTTCAACTGCTGCCAAATTAGTTCATGTTCAGATTCAACCTGCTTTATTTTTTGGTCAAGCTCGTTCTGGATTTTCGATAGTTTAGTTTCGTACTGCGTGCGATACGATTTTTGCTCTGTACTTTCATTAGCCTCTATCTGTTTTGTTTTTTCGTTCAGGCTTTTTTCGTTTTGGCTGCATATCTGATTCAATCGGTCATTTATGCTCTTTACGCGGTTTTCATTGTTTTGTTTTAATCCGGTTTTTAATTCGTGATATTTTTTAAGTGCGTTATCACATTCGTTTTTGTATTTTGCATTCGTATTGGAAATTTCAAGTTCAATTTGTTCCAGCGATTTTTGAAGGTAGCTGTCGAGGACTTTACTGGCGGTTTCAGTCGAACCTTTTATTGTCAGGAAATAATATTCCATTTGAGATAAAGCTTTTTTTCGCAGCAATTTTCCCGATAGCATCAGAAGTATGACCAAGGCGGCCAATTCCACTAATAGTATCAAACCGATACTCATAATCTTTAACGCAAGGATATTATTGCCAATCAGCACTGTAATGCCTGCAAATACAATGCAGATAGAAACTGCGGCTATATACCACATCGGGCCAAGAATTAATTTCGGGAGCAGTAAATTATATAACGTGTTTAAATAAAGCTCTGCGGCTTCTTTTTGCTGTTTGCAAAATTCCAACGGATCATTTTCTACATCGGCCTCGACTTGCGGATAATTGCCGGTTTTGTCGTTTATTACGTTAATATCAAAAGAAGAGATGAATTGCTTTGCGTTTTGTAATATTGCTTCAAATTCAGGTTTTGAATTGGAAACATATTTTTTGACTTCGGCTGTTTTGTCCTGACATTTTTGCAGTTGTCCTTTTTTTACGACCTCGGCAATCATCGTCTCATATTCGTAGTTTGCTTTGAAATTTTGTATTTCGTGTTCCGTGTTTCTGCCGGTTTCTTCCTTTTCGTGTTTGGCGTGTCTTTCGAGGTTGTGTTTTTGCTGTTCGTATTCTTCTTTCAGCTTTTTAACCTGTTCCAGACTTCCAGTTTGAAAATCGGACGAAGCGGATTTATACTCATTATCCAACGTTTCTTTTGCCCGTCGGTATGCGGTTTCCGCTTCACTTTTTGTTTTGTTATAGCTGGATTCGATGTGTTTAATTACCGGTAGGACCGATTGTGATGATAGTTTGTCAATCTCGTATAGAGCGGCTTGCTGTATATCACGATATTCACTGCCGGGCAGGAATTCTATTTGTCTATGAAGATAATTCTGCAGTAAATCCATTTTAATCCTTAAATTCGGAGTGAACCTGATTCAACAATAAACTTATATTTTCAAGAACAATTTCAGCCTTTTTAGTTTCAACAAGCAAAGGTTTAATAAATTCTTCTTCGAACTGTCTGCTCTTTTCATCTGTCCAAACCTGCCTGGTTTGCTCCCAAACAGAGTTCATATCACGAACAGACTGTTTAATTTTCGAATATCCTTCGTACACACCCATATATTATCCAGTACAATTATACACTAAATCGTCGTTTGCGTTAAAGATTGTTTTTACGGTATTATTTTCAAGAATAGCGAGCCATTTTTCGGGCAAAAATAGAATATCCTTTAAAGCCGGATATTCCTTAAGAAATTCCGCTATTGTGCAGATCAAATAATTGGAAGCAGTATTGGCTATGTTCGTACTTGCGATATATAACTTAATTTCCTTATGCGTAATAGAAATTGTCTGTTCAATGTAGATGGAATTTGCGTTTTCGATTGATGGATCGAAAACTAGCTTATCATTTTCTGAAAAACCAGGCTTATTTGTCATTGCATCTTTGAGTTTTTCCAAAATCTCATAACTAATTGTGAAATTTTTAAAGAGATTAAGCGACGGTTTGCCGGCGGTAACGCTCAAAGAGCTCTGTCGCAAAGGATTTTTCTGACGTAAACTTATGCAAAGTTGTTTTAAATCGGAAAACGGCAACTGCACGGATCTGGCCATATTGGGCGAATCTGCATCGGCGGGAACATCTGCTCCTATGGGTGCTTCCAGACGGACATACGACTCAAGCGAGCCAATCATCTGATCTATTTGTGTTCTTCGATTGGGAAGGTCTATATGAATAAAATTCGATAAGGCCTGAAGAATGCCGCGGCATTCATAGCTTTCTTTTTCAAATCTCGGTATTAACGCTTTAAGTTTTTTTAATTTGTCTTCAGCTTCCTCGAATTTCTTCTGGGCTAACGCGAGGGCTTTTTTTTCATCAATAAAGGATTGATGCCCGCCAACAGACTTTTCAAAGGTCTGCTTTCGTTTTAATTCAAGTTTGGCATTGATGAGTTTTTCCTCTCTTTGTCTCAATTCTTTTTGCCAGTGCGGCAGATACTCCAGTTTGAGCTGGTTAAGTGTGTTTAGGATTTCAAAATCTGCCTCGTCTATAGCTGTAGAAATTTTGGTTGCGAGAGCACACAGGAATGTTCGCAATTCCCTTAGAGCATCGATAGATTCAATTCGCGCAGATCCGTTCACATCTCACCTAATGTTTGCCGAGATAATCTTCAATGTGTTGAGCCTTTTTCGTCAAGAAGGGGACATATTGTTTTGATAGTTCAAGAAATCTATTTAAAGTTTTTATCGAAGTATCAAATTCAGCCGTAAATTTCCTCTGTTCCTGATCGTCCCATTTCTGTTCAAGCTGATATAGTTTTGCCCGCAGCCTGGTTGTCAACGCTTCAACTTCTATGTTGAAATGATTCAGGTCTTTAGCAAACTTTTTTAATTCTTCAGGGTCAACATTTGCTTTTGCCATAATTTAAGTTCCTGAAAACAATGAAATTCCGTTACCTTTGTTAATTATAGGTAAAAACGACCATAATTACAAAAAAATTTTTTTAATTGGATAAATTGATTTGAAGTATTATACCCAATTTATAATATAGAACAAATATAAGGAAATAATGGGTAATATGAAAAATTCCAGATTTATAGCCGCTCTTAAGGGTGAAAAAACTGACCGGATACCGGTTGTTCCGAAAATATGGGTAGATTTTTCTGCCGAAGTTACCAATACGGATTTAAAAGATGTTATTCGTGATCCTTCAATTGCTTTGAAAATAATTGCTCTTGCAGGCAAAAAGTTAGAGCTTGATGCTGTAAGGCAATTTCACTTTCCCGCAAAAAAGATCGTAGAAGAAAAAGGAGAAATTTTCGAAATCAACAAATCAGGCAAAAAAATTGGTAAAATCGATATGGCCGGAGGTCTTTCGACTTACCTTTTTGACTCGAATGATTATAATATCGCCGATCCGTATACAATGGCTTATGCCCATAGTTGGACAGCGCCCGAACCAATTATAAATAGTGTCAAAGATGCCGAGTTGATAGCTGTTCCAGATTCTGCTGTATTTGATCAGCTTGGATGGGGTGAAAAGCAAAAAGCGGTTATTGATGAATTTGGAAAAGATTTGGATTTCATTGGAAATTGTGATTCTGCGACAATCGCTTTTTACATTGCATTTAGAGGTATTAACAATGCAATGATGGATTTAATAATGCAGCCTGATTTAGTTCACGCTGTTCTTGAGAAGGGGACGCTGATAGCAATAAACAAAGGCAAATATTGGCTAGATATGGGAATTAATGTTTTGCGATTGAATGATTCGGCAGGCAATATGTCTTTAATTTCTCCGCAGCACTGGAAGGAATTTGTCTTTCCATATATTAAAACAATTTGTTCAGAACTTCATAACTATAATAAAAACGCAACAATCTATTGTCATATCTGTGGAAATGTACTTCCAATTATTGATCTGCTTGTGGACGCAGGTCTTGATTGTATTGCGCCTCTTGATCCGCTCGGCGGTTTTACCGTCAAGCAGGCTCGCGAAAAAGTAGGTATCAATGTTTCATTGATGGGAGGCGTTAATACATTGACACTTTTTAATGGAAGTCCGCTGGATGTTATGGATGAATCCTTTGAATGTATTTCAGGTGCCAGCCCTGATGGTGGTTTTGTTCTTGGCAGCGGTTGTGTAGTTCCTCGCAACACTCCCCAGGAGAACATTTTAGCTTTAGTAAATGCCTCAAAACACTATCATCTTCTTGAAAACTAACGAATAATATATTATGTGTACGGTATATTGAGTTTGCTTTAATATAATAAATTCTAAATGGAGTCCTGGATGCAAAATATAATCAAAACTATAGTTATTTTAGTGCTGATGGTGGGAAATTGTTGGGCGGCACAAGCGCCTGCCGATTGGCATATTCAGCCTTTAGCCAGTGATTTTAAAATTCTCTACCAATCTCCAGACCCCAATAATATTTATTTATTTGATCCGGGGATTACGGTATGCCCGAACGGCCGAATTGTAGCTGCGTTTTCACGAGGCGGGCCGGATCGAAATAGCATCAAGGCAATTAAAGGCACAGGCAACGGATTCGTTTATACTTCCGACGATGACGGCAATACCTGGCAATATAGAATTAATTTCCCAATGTCGCATTTCAGGCCGTTTGTCGCAGGCAATAAGTTATATGTACTTGGTCATAAAGGCAATCTGCGTGTTATTCAATCAAATGATTGGGGCGATACGTGGTCGGATGTTTCAGAACTGACGCAAAATGAAATTTGGCACGGTTCGGCAACAAACGTTTGGTACAAAAATAATTTTGTTTATCTTGTTATGGAGTGCCGTTCTGAAAAGGGGAAAATGAAAGATGGATGGAAGGTTGGAGAATTGTCGCCTGTGCTGTTAAGGGGCGATATTAATAAAGACCTGACAAAAAGAGAAAATTGGACTTTCGCATCTAAACTGTTTTTTTATGAGAACCTTAACGATAAGCAACTCGATTTCTTCGGATTTCCATTTTATGACGGTTTTTACCCAAATGTAAAAAGAAACATAAGAAACAAATCAAGTTTTCATCCGATCGGATGGCTTGAATCCAATGTTGTTCAGATAACAGACCCTAATCATTATTGGTATGACCCAAACGGCAGAACATTTCATATATTTATGCGAGCGCATACAGGATTGACAAATATCGGGTGTATGGTCAAAGCGGTTGAACAGCAGGACGGCAGCGTTAAAACGATGTTTCAGACTGCGCCGTCCGGCAAAAAACATTTGTATTTGCCCATACCCGGCGGTCAGATGAAATTTTGTGTTCTATATGATGAGAAGACCAAACTTTATTGGCTTCTTAGTACGCAATCAACAGACAGTATGACTAAATCGAATATGCTGCCAAAGGATAGATATTGTCTTTCGGATAACGAACGCCGCAGACTTGTACTGCATTTTTCAAAGAATATGGTTGATTGGTGCTTTGCAGGAGTTGTTGATATCGGCTCCGTTGAAAAAGCATCAAGGCATTATGCAAATATGACTATTAAAGGTGATGACTTGTTGATATTGAGTCGATCGGGCGATGAAAATTCAAAAGACGCCCATAATGGAAATATTATAACTTTTCATAGAGTTACAAATTTCCGACGGCTTGTGTATTAACCAGATTCATTAATTTTAAGGCAAAAAAACAAACATTGCCAATCTTCATTGTTGGTGGTAACATTTATGTTATGGAAAACTTAAGCAAGGAAATTTTGAAGCCAAATGACAGCAATGTGATCGATAATCAGAAAAGAATCGAACAGATAGCAGGTTTATTGCTAATTGCCGTGATTCTTGCTGGTTGTGCTATTGTTTTAAAACCATTTATAGTTGCCATTCTATGGGCGGCTATTTTATGTTTTGCGACCTGGCCAATTTATGAACTTTTGCTAAAATGGCTCAAGGGAAGGCGTACACTGGCTTCATTGATAATGACTATTTTAATCGTAGTAGTGATTTTCCTGCCTTTTTTTATGGTGGGCTTAACTTTTACAGAGAGTGTTCAATCCGCAATGCAATGGCTTGAATCTCATAAGCAGGATGCTTTATTTACTCCGCCTGTATGGATACAAAAAATTCCACTAGTTGGTCAAAGATTATTCTCTTATTTGTCGAAACTTGCTTCAGATGTCGATCCTGCGATCCAGTCTATCAGGCCTTGGATTCTGAAAGCCGGTGTTTGGTTGTTACAGCATAGTTTGGATTTAGTGCAAGGTATTTTGCAGCTTGCGATGAGTATTTTGATTGCTTTCTTCTTATATCGTGACGGCAAAGATATTGATAATCAAGTGCGTGAAACTTTTAAAAAAATAACAGGAGACTTGGCTCAACATCTATTTGACGTCGCAAAGTTAACAATCCGTGGAGTTGTCTATGGAATTATTGGGACCGCTTTGTCTCAAAGTATCGCTGCCGGCATTGGATTTTGGATAGCCGGAGTACCGTCTCCTGTTTTGCTTGCATTTTTTACCTTTTTCTTTAGTTTTATTCCGAACGGAGCTGTTGTTGTTTGGTTAGGAGCTGCTATTTGGCTTTTTGCGACAGGCCATACCGGCTGGGGTATTTTTATGCTCGCGTATGGTACTGTAGTTATCAGCGGTATCGATAACGTTGTAAGAACATTCATAATCAGTCGAAGTTCCAAATTGCCATTTATTATAATGTTTATTGGCATCCTTGGCGGCATCACCGCATTCGGCTTAATTGGTGTTTTCCTCGGCCCTACATTACTTACTGTGGGATATAGCCTGGTAAAAGAGATTCTTAGTCATCGCACCCAAATTATTTCGACAGAAATAGAAAAAAAGCCAGAAATAAAAACCCCTCAATGATACTTTCTGCTCCATAATAAAGAGGAAAGTAAAACAATATCTGTCATATTTCTGTTTTTTAAAGCATCGATTTTGTTATAAAATAAAACCAAATGAGTGTACCGCCGCAAGTGGTATAGGAACGCAAACAAAGTATTTACCATAAAATAGTATAAATAAAGTTCTTGTAACTCAAAATATTGCTAATCAAGTAGTTATAAATATTATCACCTGCCTTATTGCACTTTGCGAAAATCAGTTTAAAATATTGGTATGAAGTTGAAAGCAAACAAAATCCATAAACCTGACATTTCATCTAAAAAAGACTTCCCAATATATGTAGCCAGAGTTTCCGCAGGTTTTCCATCGCCGGCGGCTGATTATGAAGAAAACAAATTGGATTTAAATAAATATTTAATCCACAATTCCGCAGCAACATATTTTGTCAGGGTAACGGGAGATTCGATGATAGATGCCGGCATACATCAGGATGATTTGCTGATTGTGGATAGAAGCCTGGAACCTAAGGATAAAAATATCGTCATTGCCGCTTTGAACGGCGAGTTAACCGTAAAAAGAATCAGAATAAGAAGAGGGAAAATAACATTAGAACCTGAAAATAAAAATTATTCTGTTCAGGAAGTAAATGAAGATATGCAATTTGAAGTTTGGGGCGTTGTTACAAACGTTATACATAAGCTATGAATCAGATTTTTGCACTTGCCGATTGCAATAATTTTTACGTTTCGTGCGAACGGGTATTCGATCCGAAACTGGAAAAAAAGCCGGTTGTCGTTTTGTCTAACAACGATGGTATTGTAGTTGCGCGTTCAAACGAAGTCAAAGCTCTTGGCGTAAAAATGGGCGCAGCCGTTTTTGAAATTGAAAACTTGATAAAGCAACATAACATCCGGCTCCTTTCGTCCAATTATACCCTCTATGCGGATATGTCTAACAGGATAATGGAAACGCTTTCGATGTTTACGCCTGATATGGAAATTTATTCGATCGATGAAGCGTTTTTGAATTTGGCAGGTTTCAAAAATTCATTAACCGAATATGGCCAACAAATCCGCCAGACAGTTAAACAATGGACTGGTATTCCGCTATCGATAGGAATGGGTAAAACTAAAACTTTAGCTAAAATTGCGAACTACATCGCAAAACGTTCCGAAAAAGCTCAGGGCGTTCTTGATTTAACCGATTCGCCATATACTGAACGGGCTTTATCGCAAGTGCCTGTCGAGAAGGTATGGGGCGTTGGCTGGCGAACTTCGGCAAAGCTCCAAAAAATGGGTATTAATACTGCGCTCGAATTAAGCAGGGCAGATGTTGAAAAAATAAGAGATAAATTCGGCGTAGTCTTCGCGAGAGTTGTTTGCGAATTGCGGGGTGAAGTATGTTATTCGTTAGAACAAAATCCGCCTGCGAAAAAATCGGTTTCCGTTTCGCGAATGTTCGGTGAGGCAATCGAAACAAAAGAGCAGTTAATGGAATCTGCCGCAACTTACACTGCAAGAGCTGCTGAAAAATTAAGAGAACAGCACGCCGCCGCAGGCCTTATTACTGTTTACGTTGCGACAAGCCAGTTTATTAAAGATACATATTTCAATTCGCTAACAGTAAAACTTAATGTTTCCACAAATAATACTTTTGAGCTTATTAACGCGGCCGTTTGGTGTATTGAGAATTTATACCGCGAAAACTGCCAGTTCAAACGATGCGGAATAATATTGAATGACCTTGTACCGCAGGAGAATGTTCAGCATAGCTTGTTTGATAATACGGATCGTCAAAAAAGCAAGCGGCTGATGGAAGCGATTGATAAAATTAATTGCAAGGGCGATGCGTCTCTGCGTTGGGCGGTTGAAGGGCTTAATCAGTCATGGCAGGTTAGGTTCAAAAGACTTTCAAAGCGGTATACTACGAATTGGAAAGAAATCCCCGAAGTCGCTTGATGCATATCAAAAAGCAGGCAAACGCGTTTTTTACCAGCTTTATTTAAGGCAATCGGGGCGACAGGATTCGAACCTGCGACCTTCAGACCCCCAGTCTGACGCGCTAGCCAAACTGCGCTACGCCCCGGTAATTAAGTGAATTCTAACTATATTGTCTTAAAATTACAATTATTATTTTGTCGGTTATCGCCGTTAAAATGGGGACTGGCTCAAACGCCTGTCCCTATTTTTTCAATATGACTTCTTATTTTTGGATTGCGTATTTTAAAATATCATCCGTTTTGCTAACATAGACAAACTTCATTCCTTTTTTCGCTTCCGCAGGCACATCCACCATATCTTTTTTATTTCGCTGCGGCAATATGACCATCTTTATGCCGCCTTGTTTGGCAGCGAGTATTTTTTCTTTTAGTCCGCCAATCGGCAGCACGTGTCCCTTTAGCGTAATTTCGCCAGTCATCGCGACATCCGCCCGCACCGGTTTATTCGTAAGCAGCGAAACAAGCGAAGTGAACATCGCAACTCCCGCACTTGGCCCATCTTTCGGCACAGCTCCGGCAGGCACGTGAATATGGTAGTCATGTTTGGAAAAAATCGTCGGAATAATCCCGAGCTTTTTGCTGCTTCCCTTAGTAATTGAAAACGCAGCCTGTGCGCTTTCTTTCATCACCTCGCCGATTTGGCCGGTAAGTATAAGATCGCCTTTGCCCGGCATCGATGCGGATTCGACAAACAGTATTTCGCCGCCGAATGGCGTATAAGCCAATCCTGTCGCAACTCCCGGTACAGCCGTTCTCATCGCGACTTCGGATTCGTGTTTGATCGGGCCTAGAATCTTCTGCAAATCTTTCTTAATTATTACAGCCGCTTTCTTATTACCTTTTGCAATTTCTGTGGCGACCGCTCTGCAAACAGACGCTATTGTTCGTTCAAGATTTCGCACACCTGCTTCGAATGTGTATCTGCGAATAATTTCAGTAACCGTTTCATCTTCGATTTTCAAATCGTCTTTATTGAGACCGTTTTCTTTTAGCTGGCGAGGAATCAAATATTTTTTTGCGATATTCAATTTTTCTGTTTCAGTATAACCCGGCAGTTCTATCAATTCCATTCTGTCCATCAAAGCAGGAGGAATCGGCTCGGCGTAATTGGCAGTCCCGATAAACATCACACTCGACAAATCAAACGGCTGATCAAGATAATGATCTGTAAAAGTATTATTCTGTTCAGGATCGAGCACTTCAAGCAGGGCGCTGGCAGGGTCGCCTCTGAAATCAATTCCGATTTTATCCATCTCATCCAGCATAAACACCGGATTTTTACTGCCACACTTTCGCAACTCCTGCAAAATTCTGCCCGGCAGAGCGCCGATATATGTTCTGCGATGTCCGCGAATATCAGCTTCGTCGCGAATACCGCCCAGCGAAATGCGTACAAATTTTCTGTCCATTGCGCGTGCTATGGATTTTCCCAAACTAGTCTTACCCACGCCCGGAGGCCCTATAAAGCATAGAATCGGGCTTTTGCCGGTTGGATTGAGTTTTCGTACCGCAAGGAATTCCAGAATACGTTTTTTAATTTTTTCCAAACCGTAATGATCGGTCTCAAGGATTTTCTGTGCTTTCTTTATATCCAGCAAATCTATCGTTGAGATATTCCACGGCAGTTCGCAAATCCAGTCGAGATACGTTCTGATAACGCCGTAATCGGGCGACATCGGAGAAACTTTCGTCAGCCGATCGAGTTCTTTCATAGCCTCGGCTTCGACCTTTTCAGGCATTTTCGCTTTTACGATTTTTTCTTTCAACTCTTTAGCTTCTTCAGTTCGCTTATCATCCTGACCAAGCTCGGTCTGAATAGCTTTTAATTGTTCCTGCAGAAAATATTCGCGCTGGCTTTTTTCGACCGATTGCTTTACCTGCCCCTGGATTTTGTGGCTCAATTCAAGCACTTCAAGCTGATTGGCGAGCGCGACGGAAATTTTCTCCAGTCTTTTTTGCGCGTCAAGTTCCTCTAAAAGCTGCTGCTTTTCCGTAACACTGATATTTAAATTCGACGCCAGAAAATCTGAAAGCGCTGCGGGCGTCTCAATATTCTCCAGCAGAATTGACGCTTCTTCCGGCACATTCGGACTTAAATGGATTACCTTATTTGCCGAATCGCGAACGCTTACAATCATCGCCTGTAATTTTTTAGTAACTTTAGTCCTGCTTGGCAATGGTTTGATTCGCACCTTTAAATAAGGCTCGACCGCGACAACCTCTTCGACCTTAAATCGTATCAAGCCGTGAACAATTACGTTGACGGTTCCCTGCGGAATCTTGACAACTTTTAGAATTGTAGATGCTGTTCCAATATCATACAAATCATCGATTGTAGGATTATCGATCGTTGGGCTTTTCTGGGTAACAAGTCCAATTATCGAATCGGCCGCTTTTGAATCTTCCAGCAGTTTTTGACTTTTCTGCCTGCCGACAGCCAATGGCGTAACCGTACCGGGAAAGACAACCGCATTACGAAT
>MHYA01000072.1:52229-52456 GCA_001825675.1 Planctomycetes bacterium GWF2_42_9
GCTCATAATTTCATTCCTGTCCTGAATTTTAACTTTAAACCGTAAAATTAAAAGACAAAAATTTTTGCAAAACTAATAAGCGGCTAATCCAGCACCTTCAGTTGTTATGCACGGAAGAATTGCAGGTTTATATCCCGCGGGCCGGTAATAATTTTTGATGAGCGAATTTTTAACTTTTTCTACACTATCTTTTCTCACAAGAATCATAATGCAGCCGCCCAAACCGG
>MHYA01000072.1:52467-63488 GCA_001825675.1 Planctomycetes bacterium GWF2_42_9
TGTGCGCCGACAACCCCCTCGACAGCGTAGGCTGTATCTACCATTCGGTCAATTTCCTCTGTGCTGCAGCCGTATTCCCCGCTCTGTTGATACAGTTGTGCTTTGAGTACTTTTTCAGGGTTTTCACTGATAAGGTTTGCTATTAATCTGTTTAAGTATTCATCGGTACAGGTGCTTTTTGTTTTGTAATATTTTCCGTCAACACCGGCGGCGGCTACTCTGTCGCCGTCGTGGCTGATTTTCATAAGTTCGCCGAACAAATCCATTTTTCCCTGTTCAAGAAAATCAATGCAGATTTTGCTTCGTGCCATTTCCGCGATGCCAAATAGTAAAACGCCTCTGATATTGTAAGTTCCGGGGTCTTTATGCGATGAAAAGTTTGTCTCAATAAGTTGAGAGTGTTTCGTACCCAAAAGTTTTTTCAAATCGTCTCTTGTAAGTTTTTGCGGTATTTTCAAAAGATATTTATAAATATTGCTTATAGTGCAGCCGAGATTTTCAGGCGTTATGTCCCGCAGGTATTCGGCTCTTTCCGCTAATTGCGGGAATCTCTGTTTCAAAAGCGCAAAGCCAAGATTGTAGGAAGCAATTTTGGCGTTGAATATATGTTTTGCACCTTCGCTTTTAGCCGCCTTTATATGGCTGTTTGCGATAATAAGCTGATAATCCGCTGGTGCATCGATAATTTTATCCACCGTCATCGGCAGGTTGCCGACGTGAGCGATTCTTCCTCGCTGGCCGAGATGTATCGCAGCGTGGTCGCCCGCTCCGCCTCGTGAGCCGACAAACCATTCACCTTCGCCGCAAAGATCAATGAACTGCCTGCTGGTCAAATCGAAATTATTCAGCGCTATTGCCGCCTGCAAACTTGCGACAACGATCGTAGAACTGCTCGAAAGCCCCGCCGCGATAGGTACGTTCCCGCAAAATGCCATATTCAGCCCGGAAATTTTCACATCCGTAAACCTGTGCTGAAGCCGCAGTATTGCCGCTTTGATATAATTGCCCCAGTTGCCCGCGGAAGAATGCAGCATTGTTTTTACCCAATCGCTGTTTACGAAATTAATCCAGTCGCTCCAGGCGAATCTGCCGATAAGCTCGGAAATATTGAATTTGACAGGCTGGAATTTTTTCGGCTCCACGTTAAATGCCATCACGTTGTTATCCTGCCTCAAACCGGCAACAGCTATGGTTTCTTTATCGATAGCGAGAAAATTGTTATATCCGCCTCTGTGATCGACGTGTCTGCCCATAAGATTGATTCGTCCTGGCGCTCTTACAATGCAAACATTCTCGTTCCATCCAAAATTTTTGCCATAACATTTTAAAACATTTTTAATGTCGTTAATTTTTTCCTTATGTAAATCTTTATGATCGCCATACGTTGTTTGAAGCCATTTTTTTAGCGGGCTTTTTTTGTAATCCGTTTTTTGCAGCCATTCTTTTACAGTGCAGTATTGAGTTTTTTTCAGTTTGGGCTGAATAATTTCAATGAGCTGGGTGTGTTTTCGAATGTTTTTCCGCCGGATATAATCGCCGATACTTAACAGCTCGTCAGGCGAATTGAACCCCTGTATCCAGTTGGGGTCTTGTGCGTGTATATCGCGAACTCTGAATCGTGGTTCGTTTTCGTTTTTCAGACTCGATAAATGTTTGACAATATCCGTAAGGTAATACTCACCTTGCGCGTTGTTGTTGTCTATCATTGTTGTGCCTTTGTAAAAGGCGGGGGCTTTAAACATATACAGGCTCGGATTGACTCCTTTGCATTTATCCTGTATTTGTTTTGCGGTGTATTTTTGGCCTGCTATTTCAAGGTTGTATTTTTTTGCCTCAAGTATTTTATTGATTTCCACGGATTCGATTGTTTTATAGCTTTTTAATAGATTTAATAATTCGCCCACCGCCCGTGCCTGTTTTTTTTCTGAAGGCAGATGTTTATTTATAATAGTGCCGATTTGCGAAGCGGAGATTTTGTTTGAATTCTTAATCTTAATTCGCAATTCGTCGGCGATAGCCTGGCACGCGAGATCGGGTTTTTCGATAATATCTATAACCTGCCCTGATTTGTCGCAGAATACTCTGCCTGATGAATCGCCCGACTTGCTCATTGGAATACTCAAAATTGCCAAGTCCGCCTGTTGTTTGACAAAACCATCCACGAGCATCTCGATTGCCAAAGGTTCTATGTATTTATCGCCCATTGTAACGATGATGTTGCCGGAGTAATCGGTTTTTTCAAGTGCCTGCCCTGCAAGTTTCGCCGCATGACCTGTCCCTAACTGCGGTTCCTGAAATATGTATATAGTTTCAGGTGCTTCTTTGGTTACAGCCGTCATAACGTCTTCGGCTCTGCTGCCGATTACAAGCAGGAATTTTTCAAAGCCGAGCTTTTTGAATGTGTTTACTGTTCTGTTTATCGCGGGCTCGCCATCAATTTCGAAACACACCTTTGCGAGATCTGTTCTCCCCATTCTTGTACCTTTGCCGGCGGCCAAGATGATCACCAAACTATTTCGTGCGATTGTTATCTTGTCTGTCATTCTTCCTGCCTTTCAAAAATTTCATAAAGCCGGTTAGTACTATTATTTATAAGCATAAATTGCTTTAAATCAACTAATTTCTTGACATAAAAGCGTCGGAATGTTAACCTTATGTCTTTAATTAGTAACTATTTGCGTTTATTATTATCCCCAAAGATGGGGTAAGGAGTATAAATTGAGAGTTTTATCCGGCATTCAGCCTTCAGGCAGACTGCACATTGGTAATTTCTTCGGCGCAATGCGTCAGCACTTACAGCTTCAGGCTCAAAACGAAGGCTTTTATTTCATCGCCGACTATCACGCTTTAACCAGCGGCCCAAAACCGGAAGCATTAAGGCTGAATCGTTATGCGGTCGCGATGGACTATCTCGCTCTCGGTCTTGATACGAGCAAAACCATTTTCTGGTGTCAGTCCGATGTTCCGCAGGTAACCGAGCTCACCTGGCTTCTGTCTTGCATAACCCCGATGGGTCTTCTTCAGAGATGCGTCAGCTATAAAGAAAAAGTCGCACAAGGTCTGACCGCAAATCACGGCCTGTTCGCGTATCCTGTTTTGCAGGCGGCAGATATTCTCATTTTCGACAGTCAGTTAGTTCCCGTAGGTGCAGATCAAAAGCAGCACATTGAAGTAACTCGTGATATCGCAGGATATTTCAATAATACTTATGGCGAAACTTTCGTTTTGCCCAAGGATTATATTATAGATTCGGTTGCGGTTGTCCCCGGTATTGATGGTCGAAAAATGAGCAAGAGCTACGATAATACGATTGAGATTTTCGAACCGGAAAATTCCGTTAAGAAAAAAGTTATGCGGATAGTTACGGATTCAACTCCTGTCGAATCGCCAAAAGACCCTGATAAATGTAATGTATTCGCATTATTGAAACTTGTCGCTTCAACTGAAGAGCTTGCCGAATGGGATAAAAAATATCGTCAGGGCGGCACAGGTTACGGCGACGCAAAGAAAAGATTGGTCGAGCTTTTGCTTGAGTATTTCAGGCCTTATCGCCAGAAACGTCAGGAGCTTGAAAATAATATTGATTATGTAAAGAAGGTGCTTAAAGAAGGTGCTGAAAAAGCTGCCGCGGTCGCGGATGTTACTTTGAAACGCGCCAGAAAAGCAATGGGTATCGAATAAGGGAATAAACGTGACTGACTACAGAATAAATCTTGAAATCTTCTCCGGCCCACTTGATTTGCTTTTATACCTTGTCCGTAAGGAAGAGGTCGATATATACGATATTCCAATCGCGAAGGTTACGGAAGAGTATATTCGCCACATTGAAATGCTCCAGATGTTTGATATTGAGCTTGCGGGCGAATTTCTCATAATGGCCGCAATGCTGATGGAGATTAAATCGGCAATGCTGCTTCCGAAAGATCAGACAAACGCACTTGAAGAGGAAACCGCTGATCCGCGACACGAACTTATCAGGCAACTGCTTGAGTATAAGAAATACAAAGACGCTGCCAATATGCTAAATCTTAATTCGCAGATTATGCAGCAAAGATACAGCCGCAGCGACAATATTATAAACGCTCTTGAGCCGAAAACAGAACCGGAACTCGACCTCGAACAAATTACAGCCTGGGATTTGCTTAACGCCTTCGATACGATGATGAAGGCGACAGGCAATCTTATGGACATAAGACATATAACCGATGATACGCCGATTGATTTGTATCAGATTGAAGTGCTCCACCGTCTGCAAAACGAAGGCCCGATGAATTTCACGCGAATCTTTGAAGGCAAGAAAAATCGGCTCGTTATGGTAGGTCTTTTCCTCGGCGTTCTCGAACTTGTGCGTGAAAAATTAATCACCGCCGAACAGGCAAAGCCGGGTATGCCGATCTATCTGCGTGCGTTGACGGATGAACCTGCCGAAAAGGCTGTTCACGAAGCGATGATGTCGGAAGAAGGCAATGTGCTTGAAGAAAAACAGGAATCGCCGGTAGAAATTCAGGCTATCGATCAGCCAAAAGTAACCTCGCAGGAACAGGAAGAAGAAGTCGAGGAAGAAATCGAACTTGAGATCGATGAAAAATTGGAAACGGATATGCCGCCGATTGACATTGTGGAACTTCCAGCCGCCGTCAATACATTAAAGCCGCCGGTTGAGACCGAAATGCAGTTGGATACGCAATCAGAATCTGAATTTAAATAATATGTAAAAACAGTTAGCCCTCAGATTTATTCTGGGGGTTCAGCGTAAATTATTAAATATTTTCTTGTGTGGGAGATAATATGAAAAAACTTGTTGTTCTTTTGGCGGTTCTTTTTGTATTTTCATTAACTTTTGCTCACCCCGGTAAAATAGATTCCAAAGGCGGCCATTATAACCGCAAAACCGGTGAATACCATTACCATAACAAAGATTCGAATTCTGTTTCCAAAAAAAGCATCGAAAAAATTACTGATCCCAATGTTTCAGAAGTCGAAAAATTAAAAGCTGAAATTGCATCTTTAAAGCAGAAGAATAAAAAGCAAAATGAACTTATCAAAAAACTCAAAGCGGATTATGCAGCGTTGAAAAATGAAAATATCGCGATGCGTAAACTGCTGACGGATGAAAATATGCCGATGCCTAAAATAGAGACCGTCGCCGATATCAATGTTCCGGTAGCTGACCCTAATAATATGGCCGTATCAAAAGGTGAATGAGTCAAAATTGTAAACTCATAAACTCATCGTCAAATTGGTTTTTTGCCAAATTTGGACATAAAAAAGCTTAAATTTGCACTCTTTAATCATACATAATTGAACAAAACCGTAAAAAGTTTGACTTTGGATGTAAAATTAACTAAAATTCCCTGTCTATAAAAATACCCGCTGGTATTACGCGAAAGGGAAAGGACGTAAGATGGCTGGAAATATAATTGAATTAACAGATGAAATTTTTGATAACACCGTACACGAAAGTGATGTGCCTGTTCTTGTTGATTTTTGGGCTCCCTGGTGCGGGCCGTGCAGGATGCTTGCGCCTGTGATTGAAGAAATCGCAAACGAATATGCAGGCAAGGCGAAAGTCTGCAAACTCAATACCGACGAACATCACGAAGCAGCTGTTGAGTTCGGTATTAGTGCCATCCCGACGATTATCCTTTTCAGCAAAGGCGAAATGGTTAAGAAGTGGGTGGGACTGGCCAAAAAATCTGACATTACAGATGCTATAAACGAGCAGCTTTAATAAAAACATTTAGCTTCATACAATTTCTTTAAGTATCAGGAAAATAATATGCTCAAAAGAACTCATAACTGTGGTCAACTGCGTATAGAAGACGCCGGCAAAACCGTAAATCTCGCCGGCTGGGTAGATTCATATCGTGATCACGGTAATCTTGTCTTCATCGATTTACGCGACCGCGAAGGACTCACACAGCTTGTTTTCGATCCGCAGGCTCAACCGGAAATGCACAAACTTTCACGCGATCTCCGCTGCGAATATGTCATCGCTACAAGCGGCCTGGTAAGACCTCGCGGCGAAAGTCTGGAAAATCCGAAATTGGCAACCGGCCGAATTGAAGTTCTTATTGATAAACTTGAGATATTGAATGTAGCTGAAACGCCGATATTCGAGCTTCAAAATGCCGAATCGGTTGCGGAAGACACACGTTTAAAATATCGTTATTTAGACCTTAGACGACCGAAGATGCAGAATCGCTTAAAAGTGCGTCATAAGGTTACGAAAGTCGCACGCGACTTTTTCGACAGCAAAGGCTTTTGGGAAATTGAAACGCCGTTCCTTGGCAAAAGCACACCTGAAGGCGCAAGAGATTTTCTTGTTCCAAGCAGGCTGTGTCAGGGAAGTTTCTATGCGCTGCCGCAATCACCGCAGCTTTTCAAACAGGTTTTGATGGTCAGCGGCGTTGATAAGTATTTCCAGATCGTAAGATGCTTCCGTGATGAGGACCCAAGAGCGGATAGGCAGGCGGAGTTCACGCAGATAGATGTTGAGATGAGCTTTGTCGAAGAAGAAGAGGTAATTACCGTTCACGAGCAGTTAATGGCCGCGATATGGAAAGAAATTCTCGGCGTTGAAATTAAACTGCCAATTCGAAGAATGACATATCAGCAGGCGATTGATGAATATGGTATCGACCGTCCTGATTTGCGTTTCGATATGAAACTCAAAGATATTTCAGATATTGCCGCACAGTCGCAGTTCAAAGTCTTTACAGATACCGTTCAGAAGGGCGGCATTGTGAAAGGTCTTTGCGCGGTCGGCGGCGGTGTGAAATTCTCAAGAAATGATATTGAAAAAACTCTCACAGGTGTCGTTCAGGATTTCGGAGCAAAAGGCCTGGCGTGGTTTAAAGTCGCCAAAGATGAGCAGGGCAATGCTGATTTATCCAGCAATCTTGCGAAATTCTTCACACCAGAACAGCGACAGGCGATTATCGCGAAATTCGATGCCAAGGTTGACGATTTGCTTCTATTCGTCGCGGACAAACCCGCTCAAACAAATAAAGCCCTTGCACCTCTGCGGCTCAAAGTTGGTAGAGATTTAGGTCTTATCGATGATAATAAATACGAGCTTGTTTGGGTGATAGACTTCCCGCTGTTCGATTGGAATGAAAAAGAAAACAGGTTAGATTCATTGCATCATCCGTTCACGGCTCCTGTGCCGGAAGATTTGCACAAATTAGATACAGACCCCGGCCATATCAGGTCGCAGGCTTATGATATTGTTGTCAATGGTTCGGAAATCGGCGGCGGCAGCATTCGTATTCATCAGCCCGAAGTTCAGGCAAAAGTTTTCGATTTGCTCAAGATTTCAAGAGAGCAGGCCAAAGACAGATTCGGATTCTTCCTCGATGCTCTGAAATTTGGCGCTCCTCCGCACGGCGGCATTGCGTTCGGTCTCGACAGACTTGTAATGTTCCTGACAGGCACTGATAACATAAGGGATGTTATCGCGTTTCCAAAAACTCAAAAAGGCCAGTGTCTGCTTACAGATGCTCCAAGTTCCGTTGAACAGGCGCAGTTGGACGAATTGAATTTAAGGGTGCAAACGCATCATACGGAATGAATTAAATACCGGTATTTAAAAACTAAGGGACTATGAGCGGTACCGGAAAAATATTAGAGACGATTATAGAAATTTTGCATCTTAGGCCGATGTCTTTGGCGGCCAAATGCAGATTGCTTTTCGGCACAGCTATTATTTTAGTGCTCGTGCTCGCGTTGCTGATTCCGTATTCCTGGATGAACAAGCTCACGGAGAAATCCCTCACAGATGCCGGCAGAGCGGTAGTCAATACCGTTTTTGAAAGACATTTCAAAATCGACGGTTCCATAAAAAGCCCGCCAATGCTTGATGAAAGCGGAGTGGTTAAGCAAAACCAGTCAAGCAGAGTGAATTGGCTGTCTTTCGATGCCGAGGGTAAGGAATGGAAAAAACCGCTAGACCCGAATATGGTTGCGCGAATCGAGGAACTTCTCGAAAATAAAAAACTCCAGGACGAACAAACCTGGATTGACGACCACAACGGCATTGTCGAAACCACATATATAAATATTGTCCGTGCGCATAAGCAATGTATTTCTTGTCACAGCCCGGAAGGTTCGGCCGCGACTTTTGGCCTTGATGAACCGGTCGGTGCGATTATAGTACAAATGCCCGGCAGGGAAATAAGCAAAACAGTTTTGATGAATAGGATTTGCATACTGGCAGCAGTTCTATTGGCAGGTTCAGGCGCGATTGTGGCATTTTATGTTATCGCACAACGTTTGATTTTAAGTCCTATACGGCAGTTGCGTGCCATTGTCAAAAATGTGTCTGAAGGCAATCTCGAAGTCCGCAGCGGCATAAAAACCAATGACGAATTTGAACGCCTCGGCGACGCGTTAAATACGATGCTTGAAAATCTTGAGCAGGGACAGGAGAAACTCCGTCAGGCAAATAAGCAGCTTGATGTAAAGATCAGCGAGCTTTCAGAACGCAATATTGAATTGTTTAAAGCGAATAAATTAAAAGGCGAATTTTTAGCGAATATGTCGCACGAATTCCGCACGCCTTTAAACGCGATTCTCGGCTTTGCGGAAATCCTCCGTGAAAAACCCGCTGAAGATTCTGCCAAAAGCAAACGTTATGCTGAAAATATTATCAACAGCGGCAAAAATCTGCTCGGTATGATTAACGATTTGCTTGAAATGGCGAAAATGGAATCCGGCAAAATTGAACTGCATCTTGAGAAAACAAGCATACCTGAATTATGCCGCGGTCTTGTCGCGTTCTTTTCACCGCTTACGGAAAAACAAAAATTAAAAGTCCGACTTACAATAGATGAGTCGATCCCGTTGATTAAAACCGATTCAGGCAAGGCTCAACAGATTTTGTATAACCTTTTGAGCAATGCGATAAAGTTTACACCAGAAGAAGGCAGGATTGAAATAAAAGCATTTATGCCAGACCATCTGACGGTGAGGATTGCGATTAGCGATACCGGGCCGGGCATTGCTGAAAAGGATAAAGAGAAAATATTTGAAAAATTCCGACAGATTGACGGATCGCTAACGAGGACGCAGCAGGGCACAGGATTGGGTCTTGCGATAAGCACGGAACTTGCGAAGCTGCTGTCGGGCAAGATCGGCCTTGAAAGCGTCCAGGGACAAGGCTCGACCTTCTGGCTCGATTTGCCGATTATTAGTGTGGATGAAACGTAATTAGACTACCATAAAAAACAAAAGAACCATTTGCTAAAGCTGGGGTGTTAGTATATCAAAAATTATTTAGAAAGGGTTTGGCTTCCTGCCGCCAATTAAATAAATGAAAAAATATTATATACTAACTTTGCTGTTCCTGGCGAATTTGTGCCTTGGAGGTGTTTACGCGTGGAGTATTTTTGTTCCCGAATTAGTCAAGAATTATGGCTATAATACTGCGCAGACGCAGTTGGTTTTCGGTTCAACAATATGCTGTGTAACCCTGGTAATGCTTTTTACCGGAAAGCTCGAAAACAAATTAGGCCCAAGAATAATGTTGATGATAAGTTCCGTTATAATGTTCTCAAGCTATTTCACCGGAAGTTTTAGCGGAACCAATTTTATTATCCTCTTAATCGGATGCGGTATTTTAAGTGGGGTAGCGATTGGATTCGGGTATCTGTCTGTGCTGGCTGTTAGTATGAGATGGTTCGAGGACAGAAAGGGATTTGCCTGCGGAATGGTTGTCGCAGGATACGGCCTTGGAGCGGTTTTATTATCATTTATTGCACAGATACTTTTAAACAGAGGCTGGGACGTAATGCGGATTTTCAGGTTCGTTGGTTTTGTTTTTGGCGTGGTAATATTTATTTGCGCTATGATAATAACAAACCCCGCCAATACTCATAAAGAAAAAATAGCTGCGACACTTAAATACAGTGAGATATTCCGCAAAAAAAGATTTTTCATATTAGCTGGCGCAACAGGTTTAGGCACGTTTTCAGGTCTAATGTTTTTGGGAAATTTAAAGCCTATCGCGATCTTTCTGGGATACGATAGTTTTGTTGCTTTGATGGCGATTTGGATTATTTCAATGAGTAACGCTCTTGGACGAATGGTCGGCGGAGTTGCGTATGACCGCTTTAAAACTATGTCTATAAAAACTATACTTATCGCTATTACAATCATTTCTTTGCTGCTGCTTGCTGGCGATATTGACAAAATAATGTTTCTTCTGATGGTAATAACTGTTGGGCTAAGTTACGGCTGGCTTATTTCTAATATTCCCGCGCAGGTCTCGGAAGAATACGGCCATCAAAATTTCGGTATGATTTTTCCTATGGTTTTTATCGGCCATGGTATGACAGCTCTTTTCGCCGCCCCTTTAGCGGGTTTTATCTACGACAGATACCATACTTATCGCCCGGCAATGATACTTGCCGCCGGTATTGCTTTTATGTGTTTTGTGGTGTTTTCTTTAGCTTATCCCACAAAAAAATGTATTTGAGCAAAATACTTTAGTAAAAAAAGTTTTCCCCTGATATTCCCAAATGCGCTATTTAAATATCATACATATTTAAAGGCTGACTAGAGCATTTATTAGCAAAATACTTACATCCTCCCGCAGCAAACAGATTACGAAAGGTAATGGATATGAAAAGGGAAATAAACAATTTTGTTAAACTTTTCTTGTTTTTTTTTATTTGCACGCCGATCCCGACATTTTCACAGGATCCAAATGCCGCCCCGGTATTCAAGCAGGAGGAGCTTGAACAGATACTAGCGCCAATCGCGCTTTATCCAGATTCGCTGGTTTCGCAAATCTTGATGGCCTCGACTTATCCTCTCGAGATTGTTCAGGCGCAACGCTGGGCAGATCAAAACAAGAACCTAAGCAGTGATGCTCTTGTCGCTGCCCTTGAGAAACAGCAATGGGATCCGAGTGTCAAATCGCTGGTAAATTTTCCGCAGGTTTTATCAATGATGAGTGATAAACTCGATTGGATGGAAAAACTTGGCGATGCTTTCCTTACGCAGCAAAAAGACGTTAT
>MHYA01000072.1:63499-69315 GCA_001825675.1 Planctomycetes bacterium GWF2_42_9
AAAAACTTCGGGAAAAAGCATACGAACAAGGCAGCCTGAAAACCACTAAAGAACAGGTTGTTACAAATGAACAGCAGACGATCGTTATCGAACCTGCGGATCCACAGGTTGTTTATGTCCCCACATACGATTCTAGTGTTGTTTATGGTGATTGGCCGTATTCTGCGTATCCGCCGTATGATTACTATCCGCCGGGGTATACTTATGCCTCACCTTATGCTTTCGGTGCAGGGGTTGCATTTGGGGCAGCCTGGGGATATGCCTGGGGGAATTGTGATTGGCACGGAGGAGACCTCGATATTAATATCAACCAAAACGAAAATTTTAACCGCAATATCGACCGCGGCAAATATTCGCAGCAATATCAGAATCGGGGGCAGTTTAATGCTCAAAGCGGTCGAGGAAAGTGGGAGCATAATCCAGCAGGCCGAAGAGGTGTTCCGTATCGCGATCCGGTGACCGCCCAAAGGTACAATCGTGCGTCAACATCTGATGCCGTCCAATCTCGCCAGGCTTACCGCGGTCGTACCGAGCAGGGGTTGGGCAGCAGAGGTACGACACCGGCCAGTGCCGGGTACAGACAGAATACAGGCCAAAGAAACATATCGTCCGCAGCCCAGGGTACACGGACTTCCGGTTCTTACAACCGCAGCAGCGCATTTCAGGATATAGACCGAGGAAGTGCTGCCAGGAATTATAGTAGTCGCGGACAAGCCAGCCGACAAACAATGTCCCGTCCATCTGGCGGTGGCCGTAGTGGCGGTGGAAGAAGGTAGCTAATCTTCCGATAAAATCATTTTCAATAATAGCTAAAGGAGAAAAATATGCTGTCAAAAATAAATATCAAAAAGGTTGCTAAGTTGTACGGCATAGTAACTATAACAATGATTTTTATTGCCTCCATGGCCTATGCTTCAGAGCCTAAAAATTTCGCTACAAGTCAGGATGCTGTCGATGCGTTTATCAAGGCTTTAAAAGAAGGGAACAATGATGAACTGCTAGCAATATTCGGCAGTGAAGCGAATGAACTGATTTATTCTGGTGATCCAGTTGCCGATAGTCGCCGACGTGAAATGTTTGTGAATGCGTATAACGAGCAGAATAAAATCGAACCAGAAGGTGATAAATTTATTCTAATTGTCGGGAAAAATGAATGGCCTTTTCCAATTCCAATTATCAAGAATGATCAGCAATGGATTTTCGACATAGCTTCAGGCAGGGAAGAAATCATAAACCGCCGCATTGGCTGGAATGAGTTAAGTACAATTGAGGTTATGCTTGCCATTGTTGATGCCCAGCGGGAGTACGCGATGAAGAACTACGAAGGTGATGGAGTGCGCAAGTATGCTCAAAAATTTAAAAGCGACCCTGGAAAGAAAAATGGTCTCTACTGGGAAACGATTGAAGGCCAGGAGCCAAGTCCGCTTGGTTCATTTATAGCGGCAGCTCGGAACGAAGGTTATTTCGAAAAAGAACCCAATGAGCCGCAGCCTTATCATGGATATTTTTTCAGGATTCTCACGGCACAGGGAGAAAATGCCCAATATGGCGCCTATGACTATATTGTTAACGGTAAACTGATCGGCGGTTTTGCTGTAGTTGCCTGGCCTGCTGAATACGGAAATTCAGGTATTATGACTTTCATTGTGAATCATGATGGTGTTGTTTATCAAAAAGACCTTGGCGAAAATACCGGACAACAGGCACAAACTATGAAACTGTACAATCCTGACAAAACATGGACAAAAATACAGTAGTAAGAAAATTGCAAATGGTAATGAAAGGCAAGGTGTGGCTATCTGTTGGAACTTATTTATCCCAGCCACTCACGGGCCTGTTCAATTTTGTCCGGCGGGAAAAATTTCATAGGCGCTGGTCTGATGCCGCTTCCGATGAACATCATTAGTTCTGTCTCTCTTTTAGGGTCTGCTACAAGAGCAATTTTTGCAATTTTCTCGCCGTACTCAAAATAGAAACTCATATCTGACCAATCGACATCTGCTTCCCAGCCTTTAAAATCTTCCACGATAATCAGCAATTTTAATTTGAGTTTGGGATCTGCAATAAAATCTTTTGCCGTAGCGGCTTGAACCGCATCCAATTCAGATTTCTTGAGTTGGCCAGTAATCCGTAAAATACTCAAACCGTTTTCTTCCTGTGTCGTTATACTCATAATAGATCTCCAGCTTTTAATTAATATACACTTTATTTTGTTACCGCAATGGATTTACGGAATCTTGCTAAGCTGTAAATAAAGAATGCCAGCCCGATTGCGGTTACCATCAAAAAATTCTTCCACACCGCGATGATGCCTCCGCCGCGATAGATTATTTTCTGTGAAAAGCTGACAAAATGCCGTGATGGCAGAAAGAATGTGATCCATTGCAGCCAATAAGGTTGGCTTTCAATAGGCGTTTGTCCGCCTGAAAGAAGCTGCATAACAATTATTACCAGAATAATCAAAAGTGCAAATTGTGCCATGGATCGCGAAATCGTACCGAGAAAAATTCCTAGTGCCGTCGTGAAGAAAAGATAAAGCACTACGCCAAAGAACCAAAGCGTAACGGAGCCTGCGAATGGTACTTTCAGCGCCATCCTTACTATTAGGAAAAGCGACAATCCCGTCGCGATAAGAATAACCAAGCCGTTAGCCCAAACTTTTGCCATCGCTATTTCGAAAGTGTTCAAGGGCATCACAAGCAAATGTTCGAGCGTGCCGTGTTCGCGTTCGCGAATTACCGCAGCGCCTGTCAGGATTACTGTCAGCAAAGTTACCTGGTTGATAATTGCTACCACGCCCACAAACCATGAAGTTATACCATTGGGGTTGAACATCTTTCGAACAACAAGATCAACAGGTTCTGACACTTCTACATCTTCACGTTTGAGAAATGTTGCGGTTCGGCTGTTTATGATGTTTTTTATGTAGTTGCAGCCGATCCCTGCCTGCTGCATAGCTGTAGCGTCAATATTTATCTGCAAATCAGGATTACGGCCTGTGCGAAGGTCTGATTCAAATCTCGGCGGAATCGCAACCACGAACATAAATTTGCCTTCGTCCATCACCTCTTCGATCTGACTAGGTACAATTTTTTCTGGTAATTTAAACAACGGCGGATAAAATGCATTCATAAGTTCTTTGGATAAAACCGAACCATCCTCATCAACAAATGCGATTGATCCGTTATGAACTTCGCTTGATGTTCCGGTTGCCTGAACATAGATCGCCATAGTAAAAGCGTAAATAACAAACAATACCATCACAATATCGCTTGCCAAACTGTAAAGCTCTTTATACCCAAGCCAAAAAATATTCAGTAATGATCTCACGTTATTTCTCCTGCTTACGTAAGCCGGCCATACTCACCGCCCAGAAAACTGGAATGCAGCAGGCAAGGAATATTACATCCTTTAACATTAGCCCCATTCCAAGCCCTTTAGTATAAGCCCCGACACTTGCGTGCATATAATATGCTGTCGGCCAAATCGAACCGATAAATCGTGCTTGACCTTCGAGCGTTGAAACAGGCTGCGTCAAACCGGAAAATTGTGTCGTCGGCAAAATCGTGATAATGGCTGTAATAAAAACCGCAGCAACCTGACTGCTCGTGAAAGTTGAAGTTACCATTCCCATGCCAGTCGTTGCGCCAAGATACAGCAGCGTACAAAGCGTGAGCATCATAAAACTGCCCTTGATTGGTACCCCAAATATGAACACTGCCATAAAAACCAGTACGAAATAGTTTATCATGCCGATTATGACATACGGCAATTGTTTTCCAAGCAGGTATTCCAGTCTACCTGTCGGTGTAACATAAAAGTTTATGATTGAACCTAACTCTTTTTCGCGTACTATGCTGACAGCCATTAGAATTGACGGTATCAGCACCAGCAGCAGGGCAGGTATACTCGGCACCATCGAGTAAATACTTTCGAAAGTCGGATTATACATATACCGCTCCTGAATATTGGCGGTGTATTTTTGGGTATTGGTTTTAAATTTATGTGCTGGATCGTTCATCATATTCTGATGCACGCCCTGAACATATTGCGAAACGGTCTCGCCTCTGAACGTGTTTGCGCCGTCAACATCTGCCGAAACTTGTGGCCCGGAGCCTTTACGCAAATTTCTGCCGAAATTAGACGGAATTTCAATGATAAGCGAAATGTCATCCGATTGCAGCCGTTTTAGGCCTTCCCGTATAGAATAAACCGGCGATGTCTCCGTAAAATAAGGATACGAGCCGGCAAACTCCTGAAGATAAGATTGACTTTCAGGCGACCGATCATAGTCTAATGCCGCATAGCGGATATGTTCGACATCCGTTGTAATGCCAAAACCGAAAACCAGCATCAGCAGTGCTGAACCAATAAACGCGAACGCCAATCGTACCGGGTCGCGACGAATCTGCATTGTTTCATTCGCGGTATATGCCAGCATTCGACCTACGCTGAACAAGCCTCTGCCTATATGATGCGGTTTTGAATCGACCGTTTTGCTTATAGTTTTTTTTTCTTTGCTTTCACCTGCTGCGGCAGTATCGGCTATTGCGTCTTCCATATAAGCTATGAATGCGTCTTCCAGACTTTCAGCGCCTCGTGCTTCTATTAACTTTTGCGGAGCATCACACGCCAGAACTTTTCCCGCGTTCATTAATGAAATCCTATCGCATCGCATTCCTTCATTCATAAAGTGCGTTGTTACGAATATTGTTACACCCTGATTGCGCGACAGATCTATCAATAATTCCCAAAAACTATCGCGAGCCACAGGATCAACACCCGATGTTGGTTCATCAAGTATAAGCATCTCCGGCTCGTGCAAAACAGCTACAGCCAGCGAAAGTCTTTGCCGCATACCCAATGGCAGTGATTCAGTCAACGAATCCAGATGCGGACCAAGTCCGAATTTTTCCACAAGCTCGTTGATACGTGCGTCTGCTTTATCGGGTGGAATATGATAAAGACGCGCGTCTAATAGCAGATTCTGCCGGACTGTCAATTCGGTATAAAGCGAAAAAGCCTGGGTCATATATCCCAAATTTTTGCGGACTTCAAGACTGCCAGCATCGACCGATTGGCCGAAAAGTTTCGCATTCCCTTCGGTAGCCGGAAGAAGACCTGTCAGCATCTTCATTGTAGTGGATTTACCGCAGCCGTTGGAACCGAGAAATCCGAATATTTCACCTCTTTCGATAGAAAGAGTTACGTGATCTACAGCGGTAAACTTGCCGAACCGCCGAGTTAGTCCCTGGGCATCAATCGCTATTTCTTTTTTAATATTTGCGCGAGGCGGAATAGTCAATTCTTTATGCCCCATCCGTTTTTCTTGCGGCAAAAGGGCGATAAAGCATTTTTCCAAATCTTTTGTGCCTGTCTGCTGCATTAGTTCTGCAGGCGTTCCTGTTGCCAGCACCTTACCCGCGTCCATCGCAACGATCCAGTCCCATTTTTGCGCCTCGTCCATATATGCCGTGGAAATCAGAACGCTCATACTTGGCCGTCCTGAACGAATATCATCGATCAAATTCCAGAATTGCCTTCTCGAAAGAGGATCAACGCCGGTAGTCGGCTCATCAAGAATAAGAAGATCAGGCTCGTGAACTAAAGAGCCGCAAAGTCCGACTTTTTGTTTCATTCCGCCCGAAAGTTTACCCGCGGGTCTTTCAGGAAAAGGGCCAAGTCCCGTAGCGTCGAGCAGTTCTTTAATGCGAACCGGGCGCTCTTCAGGCGACAATCCGAACAGTCTTGCCATAAAATCTACATTTTCTTGAACACTAAGTTCAAGATATAGATTTTTGCCCAACCCTTGCGGC
>MHYA01000073.1:0-1440 GCA_001825675.1 Planctomycetes bacterium GWF2_42_9
TGGTTTCATAATCAACTTATCGGATAAGGCTATATATTTTCTTGAATTGCTCTAGTCCACATGTGACGGCTCACAAAAGGCTTGATGGCGTCAATATATTCCTGTGGCACTGGTTTAGTTGGTTCCGTCTCACGGGCTTCGCTACGACCTTTACGGAGACCGGGAACGGTCACAAGGGCATGATAAACGGAGGTTGGCAGAAATTCCTGTGATACCGCCCATTTGAAAAGCATCTTAATCCGGCTCAGATCCCGATTAACATTATTACGGCACCAGCCTATTTCCACCATGTTCTGTTGCACAGCCCGCAGACACCGAGGCCCAAACGAGGCGGCGGCACTATTGCCGTATAAACTGAACAAAGGTCTAAAAGCGTACCTCAGGCTATCCAGTTCGCTCGTGGGCGTACCATCAGGGCTGCGATAATAGCTTTCGGCATGAACCCAGAAACGGGCAAGGATCTCGTTGAGTTTAATGTTATCACCTTGGGCGGCAACCTGCTTGCCGCAAGATAACCATTCGGCAATGGACTTGTGATAATTCTCCGTCGTCTCCTCGGTGCCATAGACACCAAGATAAATGGCGCGGCCGTTGAGAACAACATAAGCCTGCCCGGTGGCCTTGTGGCGACGGAGTTTGGGCGTCTGGATTTTGGGGGAATCTACGGTTTTCACGGTCATCTCCTTTCAAAAAGAGTAGTACTACTGCTTTTTAACAAAGAGTTACGGCCGCTCTACCGCATGGTAGGTATTTGTAAGTATTGAATTCAGCGTAACTTACAACAATGGAGCCAACGCGAGTCGAACGCGCGACCTCTTGCATGCCATGCTAAATTTGCCGTTTTACTAAGTTCTTTAAATTAAACGGCTTACGATCTTAACTTTTTAACGAATCACAGCTTATATTCGGCCATCATGTGCCAATTTAAGCCTGTGTTATCCAGTGAATTTCGCAAATCATTATACGCATTATTATACTCTTTGGAATCTGCGAACCACTGCTAATTACAATAGCTATTTTCATGGATAAATTCAAGAAAATTTGCTCTAACCTATGCCGACCGCTTTTTAGAAATCCCACCGAGTTTATTAAGTTGTATTCTAATCCGCTGGATATTATGTCCAGCGGCTTTTCTGTCTTTCATTTTCTTTACGCTCTGGCGGTAGAGTTTCATAATGGTGTCGTCAGGTACGTTCCGCTCTGTGAGCCATTCCAAAGCCTCCTGCACCTGTGCATCATGCGCGTGCCGCTCGGCGGTTTTGAGGGATATCTTGCGGGCAAGTACCTGTGCATGATTTATTATATCGTTTTCGATGTATGGAGTAATATCAAAGCCCTTGTCCTCGATCTCCATAATACGTTTCTGTATTTCGTACCGCTCACATCGGGCAGGTCATATAAACGTACAAGCATATCGGGCATCATGTCCTCCAAGCAGTA
>MHYA01000073.1:1509-27688 GCA_001825675.1 Planctomycetes bacterium GWF2_42_9
GCGGGAAACTGCTCAGTTCCGCTCCCCTGGTATTTAAATAGCGCGAATAATTATAACGCGCAACAAGAACAGTCCAGCGTGTGCCGGGCCCGAATTTTTCGCCTCGTGCAGTGATATCCTTTACCGGCATGGCACATTCGGCAGTCCAGTGACTGTCTTTATCGTGCCAGTTGTTTACAGTGCCGTAATTTTGAGCGGCCGTTTTGAAGCCGCAGGTGTAGCCTTCAAAGCCGCTGGGCAGGCCTAATCGCCCGCTACTTGGGAAAAAGAAGGTGGATTTTTTTGAAAACGGGGTTGCATAAATTTCCCAGTACCAACTTTGATCAGCGGGCTTTATGAATAACTCACAGATATCGCCGAGTTTATAATGGAACAGGCCGTCTGCAGCGCCTTCAGCAACTATATCCGAATCGTTGAAATCAATTGCAAGATAAAGATTGTTGTTATCCCATGCCATCTGTAAAGAGCCTGTCTCCCGGGGCATACCGGAGCTGTTCAAGGCATCTTTGGGCAGTTCGAGTTTATAACCAGGTGCTTTCTTCCAGACTTTCTCATCGAGTCTGCCGTCGATATTAACGGCAGATGTCGCCCTAGCGGCAGTTATCTGCCTAGTATCGATCCGACAGGCCTGATTTGTGCCGCAGTAATTACACCCGGCAAACGGAACCATAATAAAAAAGGATAAGAAAAATGTAAGTCGCATAATTCATACCGCCGTTCTAATTTTTGTCGCGTCTGGTTTTTACCTGGTAACAGCTTCATCTTTTTTGACCCGTCATAGCTGCTATCTCTGAAGCGATATACGCCATAATTTATATTGGCAACTTCGCCAAAAGTATCAAGTGGCCATTATTTTTTTATACTTTTGAAATTCACGGAATTTATCTGGCGCAGTAAAAATCAAGACTAGGTGATTCCTTAATTATATAGATCTAGGGATTCTAACAAATCTGTTCTAGCTTGGTGATAAGCAGAAGGATCAATCTCCCAGTCAGTAGCAGACCTAACAATTTCAGCCACGATATTAGCCGCGGCAGTGTCGTTTTGCGCTTCCAACAACTTTAAGAGGGTGAAATCCTGTAATCCATCCCTGAACGCAACCATTCGCATGGAACCTCTCAAGCCAGATGGGGACTTATAATAAAACCAGCTATCTCCAACAGGGTGGCCTGGGTTTTGCGTACCATCAGGAAGCGGACCTATCGAAGAGGTGTATGGGTTGGCCCCTCGGTACCTGTTTGCTGCCCAATTACAATAGCCTTGGGCATTATAAAAATACGCTAGCCAAGGATACAAACGGCCACTTGTTAGTCTCAAATCCAGATGTCTGTTCGGGTACTCTGGAGGATACGGACTGCAACAACTGTATAACCAAACCTCGTTACCGTCAGCAAGACGCTGATTAACAAGATTTTGATTAGCTGCTAAAGTAGGTAAATTTAATACCTCTA
Organism: Planctomycetes bacterium GWF2_42_9; assembly: GCA_001825675.1. Lineage (GTDB taxonomy): Bacteria > Planctomycetota > Phycisphaerae > Sedimentisphaerales > UBA12454 > UBA12454. Next base: position 2,961 of record MHYA01000073.1, read on the forward strand.
TACTCACCATAGGCGAATAATTTGTTGGATTAAAAAGTATAGCATCAATATTCTTCATACCCGGCATATTTGTGGCAAATACATTATGTAACGATTGGTAAACACCTACATCAGCTGGCTCATCAATAAGATGTTGTACATAAATTGATTTCCATCCTTTGGCATCCAGGTGTTGGTAAAGGGCATCCCAGAATATTGTCAGAAAATACAACCTCGCCTGGTTAATCGCATCGCTTGGCAAAACTGTTACCCGTTGCCCCGTTGATATATGCCAGGAATAAACAGCATTAAACGTGGCATGTGCTCCTTCAAACTGCGTAAATCCAAGATCTGAGAACATCTCAACCCAACGATCAAAATTAGTATAGTCAAAGGTATAGTTGCCATTATCATCGTGACGCGTCTTTATCAATGGGTAAGTTCCTTCTGCCAATGGAGTCATTACAGATCTCTCACCGAAAGACCACATGACACGACCTGACTTCCTCAGCAATCTCCAATGCTCATCGCTCCACCAAGCTGGCAACGTAGAATTTGTAGTTAAATTTTCTGGAGCACGCTCAATCCAATGGCCTAGTTGCATTGCAGGGTTTTTCGGCAATGTCACGTCGTGGACTCTTATATTATAAGGCAATTTTATTTTCTCTGAACCCATTTCGAATTGTATATAGCCGATATATGTTCCTGAAACTGCGTCAGTAGGAATTTCAATATCTATCAAAACCGCCGAATATTGACCACTTGTCAAAACCAATTCGCTGGCCTCAACTAACACTTCGGCAACATTGAATGGTGCCATTCTTGTAAAAGAAGTATGCCATGACGTTGGCGGCACTACTCCTGCAGCAGTATTACCACAACCATTTGTATTGGCTTCAACATAAACAGTTTCGAGATGGTATGACTTTGATATTTCGCCCAAACGGATGCCATTAGCGTCTATAGCCGGCAAAATCGTAAATTTGCATGTACCGTTTGTTGGTGCCATAACGGCGTACTGAAAAGCCGCAGTACCACCTTTGGGCAAACTGATCGGCTCGAAGGAACTTTTTTCAGCGGGAGTTTGGTCAGGAAAAACACGATCTAAAGAGTCAACGCATACGGCATAAAGGTCATGAAAATATTTGTCATTCAAATAATCAGTAACACTTTTGATATCAGAAACGCTAAGGCAGCGATTAAAAACAATTATTTCAGCAATACTTCCAAGGTATTGGCGAGGATATTGCGGATCTGCTCCAGCATGGGCACCAATATCGTACCCTGTATGAAAGCTTGTAACCCGCGAAAAAACTGGCGTATCGTCAATAAGTACATTATTGGTGTCTCCATCTTCAAATTCAAAGAGTTCAGTGCTTGAGGAACCATTTTTGCGCACTGTATAAATTCTGAAGTTATCATCCATCGAAACTATATTATGCTGAATATCAGTGGTGGTCCCATTCGCCAGAAAAGCCATGAATTCATTGGCACTAAGTTGAGTATAGCCTATACCATATCCGTCACCGTTTGAACGATAGGGGTCGTTATCTGCCGCTAGGAGAGGACGATGATAGCTTTGACCAGAATTTTGGATTTTATTTTCAGCCACAATAAAAATGGTAGTCTCTGACCCTATACACAGTGAATTAATATTCATGTAGCTATCAACACCATCAAATACTATTGCAGATTTACCGCCCAGTTTCTCCACACTGGAATCCCATATTGGCTGATTTACACTAACATTCTGGACCGCGTTATCAGAGGTGGTGTTGAATCCAGCCATAATGTCCTGCCACGCAGATATCTTATCACCATTTTGAAGGCCTGAACCGGCCGGAACAATTGAGCTAAGATTCGAAGCATCGAGCCAAAGAACAAGACCATCAAAAAGCTGCCATGAAGAAGGGGTAACGTTTGGCGTATAAGTAATCCTAAGCTTGTCTTTTCCATTTTCTGAGATAATAGTCCAATCCCAACAGTTATTTGAGTCCCCCACTTTTACCAGGCTGCCTTGAAGTGTGATCTCATTAGCAATCATAACATCGTAGCTTGTTTTAGCATAGAGTTGGCCACCATTTTTTAGTTCAACTTCAAGTTGAGCACCAGATTCAAAAAAAGCTTCGCCTGTTATATTTATTGGACTCACTCCATCTTCCGTTAACGTAGCCTTTAGCGTAGATCGTGAGTTTTGGTAATATGTGCCTGCTTCCACAACCGGTTTAGAACCAATTATTTCAAAACTGGAAACTGGTCTTCCATAAGAAGAACCCCAGTAATAGCCATTTGCTAATCTGTCCGCCACTTCTAGTCTACCATTGCTGATTGAATATCTGCAAACGTTATTATTGTTGCGATCTCCAAGATGGAAACGATAAGAAGCACTTACAGTTCCGCCGCTCTGTTCAATGGTGTTTATTGTATATCCAGTACCATTGTAGCCGACCATAAAATATTCCGTCCCAGTTGAATTGGGATCAAAAATTATTTCACCACCAAGAATATTAAGTATCGTGATAGCGGGGGAAGTTTCGCTTCCGCCAGTATTTCCCATGTATATTCGATAATCCACATTGATTCTACCACCATATACATTCACTATTCCTTGTGACCCATCATATGCTCCAAAAGTAAGGGTCCTAATATTTGCAATTCCATCGACGACTTCCAGGCTTCCATTGCTATTTGCACCATATCCGACATAGACTGTTTCGGGAACATTCAAAACAGCTTCATCCTGTAAGCGTAATCTTCCGGTTCCATCGGATCTACCAACATAAAGACATGATGGCGACAGGATTTCAAGCAAGGAATTTCCAGCAACGAGTACCGAAGAACCAGAAACTCCACTTATCCATAATTTTTTTATGCTCACCGTTTGCGTTCCTGTCAATACAGCCATATGACCATCACTTATGGTAGCGTCATCTGCACCATCAACCGGAGCCTCATTACTGTCCCAATTATCCACGTCTAGCCAATTGGTACTAGTCCATGTCGCGTCAACATCTAAAGCATATGCAGAAAATGTCATTAAACAAATAGTACAAATAAATATTACAAGTTTACGATTCATAAGAATATCCTTCCGTTTATATGATTATTGGAAAACTTACATTTGGTTAAAAGTATTTACCATATAGATAACCGCTAACAGCATCCAATTCCTCATCTGTTAAAGTTTGATTAAAAACAAGTATCTCTGCAATTGCACCCAAATAGAATCTTGCTGAATTACCTGAGTGTTCAGGCGGATTTGCGCCTATATCATAGCCACGATGGAATCCCGAGAGACGACTTAATATTGGTGCATCACTCAACTGTACACAAGAGTTATCTCCATACTGCCTTTTGAATATTTCCATAATGGCACTTCCTTGGCGTCTAATAACGTAAATTTTGTATTGTCCATCCATTGAAACTGATGTGCCCTGTTTATCCTCAGCTGTACCGTCCCCAAGGGCCGCTATTAATTGATTATCTCCGTACCATGTAAAACCGAATCCATATCCATCGCCGCTGGCACGGTATGGATTATTGTCCGCAGCAATCAAAGGTCTATGCAGACTTCCGACCGTTGATGTTTGTTCACCGCACTCAGCAACGAAAAATACGGTGCAATTTGAATCGATTTCGAGAGATTGCGCATTAAGATATGTACTATTACCGTCAAATTCAACAGCAGATTTGCCGCCAATAGCGGAGACACTTTGCCGCCAAAGTGGTTGCTTACCTGATGTTGGCTGACAGGCAGTTTCGAAAGTAGCATTATATTCGTCATTTATTACAAGGTCATTCCAACATGAGACTGCATCTCCATCATTGAGGGTGCCATCAACAGAGACAACGCTCGCAATACTTGAAGCATTTAACCAAAGATCGAGCGATTTGGTAACCCACCAAAATGATTCATCGAGTCCAGCCCTATAAATAATTCTTAAAACTTCTCTATTACCCACTGGAACTACTTCATGTGTCCAGCAGAAATAGTTATCACCAACTTGAACAAGTTTTGGTACCGCTTTGCCATTCACTGTTATTGTTTCAGCTTCCAGGATGTCGCACACATGATCCGATAAAAGAGTACCGCTATTTTCCAATGTTACTTGCAGTTTTGCGTCAGATTCAAATATTGCCGGACCATCTACATTTATTTTCTCAACTCCAACATCGTCAATTACTACTTTAAGTGTTGAGTCTGAGTTTTGATAATATGTACCAACATGAATGTTGGGCTTTGAGCCGATAATCTCAAATTCAGACGAGGGGGTACCATAAGTTCCACCCCAATTATTACCATTGGCAAATCTATCCTTTACGTCTAACACGCCATCGCTGATGGAGTATTTGCAGATGTTGTTATCATTTCGGTCGCCAAGATGTAAACGATAGCTCACAGCTACAGTTCCACCCGATTGGTTTATAGTGTTTACGCTATAGCCTGTGGAGTTGTAACCAATCATGAAATACTCGTTTCCGCTAGAATTTGGATCAAAGATTATCTCACCACCTGAAATTTCTAATACAGAAGTTGCTGGTGCGATTGCATCTCCACCGTCCAGTCCTAGATAAATTCGATAGCCTATGTTAATTGTCCCATTTGCAATATGAATTTTTCCCACACTACCAGAGTATGCGCCTGCTGCCAAAGTTTCAAGGTTTAGCACACCACCGGATACATTGAGACAACCGAAACCATTAGCACCAGAACCTAAATAAAGAGTTTGTAAAACAGTTAGTTCTGTATTGTCCTGAACTTGCATGATGCCACTGCAACCAGTTAAACCGACATACAAACTGGAGGGGGAATTCACTAGCAACGAGGCGTTGTCCGCTAAAATAATACCACTTCCACTACTACCACTTATTGACAAGCTCCCCAGGGAAACAATTGTCGTCCCAACAAGGGGAGCAAAATATCCACTGCTTATTGTTGCAGAATCGTTTCCATCTATAGGCGGTTCTACTGTGTCCCAGTTATTGGGATCCAGCCAATTGCATCCTTTCCAAGTAGCATCAACAGTCGAAGCTGATAAACAACTGCTAAAGACAAATAATAATGCTGTAACTGAAATTAACATTTTTTCGACCATTTTAATTTCTCCTATAAAAACTTATTATTCAGACCTGTGTACTTCATCTTTTCAATCTTTGAAGAAAGAAAATTATCAGAGCTATCGAAACTCATTTGCATATTTTGAATCGCGTTCCGTCTTCAATTTCTTCAAGAATTCATTGCCTTGCATTACCCAATTGATGAATCGCCTGTTGCTTGTTCAAAACTTCAAGAACTATACATAAGCAAGGTTAATGTAAGTTCCGATATAATGGCAAGTGAAAGATAGTGGCAAATAGAGCCAATGTATGGGATGGATTGGCAATGGCATCTTGGGATACAGCGTTTTCCAATTATTCGGATGTTAAAATTTGGGAGCAACAATGCGTGAACAGTTTGCTCTTTTGGAATCGTAAGGCACAACTCTCCATGTTGCTAGTAGAGTGGCCGTTGCCTCATGATCTCCAGGTGGATTTAACGACAATTAAAATATATGGAGCGAAAGAAGGCCTATAAATTGTAATTAATAATATCTACCTATTTGGCCAGATTGTCCACCCATTCCTTCTTGCTAGTGCACGTTTAAATATTATAATCATCGTAGTAAACAAGATTCAAATAGAGCCAGAAATCTGAAACGAGATTTTATTAGAAACCCGCTGTTTGGTTTTTGTGTACACCATCGTAATCGCTATCTCATTTAGTTAAGTCAGGTGACTAATGGTTGATGGTAATTCTTTTCAGAAGAAAATTTTAAAAGAAGACCAGCTACTTCTTAAGTTGTGCCATTTAACAAAATCCATAATTATAGAAGATTATGCGATTGAACTTTTAGATATTCATATACATCCCGATGGAATAGGAAGCAGTCTTGTTAATCATGAACATAAATTTACGGAAATCCATTTGATCGATAGCGGAACAGGTCGCCTTTACACAAGGGGGAAAAGTTATGAGTTTTCACAAGGTCAATTTACGATTACACCACCAGGGCAGACCCATCATTGGGAGCAAATTACCGGGCCTTTGGTAATGCATATATGGTGGCTTAAAATTCCTGAGAGCAAGGAACCAAATTCAATGCTGAGTGAGATTGCCAGACTGATGGCCTGTTTTTCCAATGCGCAGTCTGTAGTGTATGAGTTACCAAAAAAACATGGATTGTATTATGCACATTTACTTGAAGAACTTGGAAAACAGGAGATCAATTACCGTTCCGCAATAAATTATCTGTTATCCTTGCTGCTTGTGTCATTAGCTAGAAAAACTGTCAAACGCAAACATTTAAAAACGAAACTTCCTCTTGAAAATGTTTGTGAGCAAGATCGATTAGTACAAATTATAGATCATTTCATGAAAGACAATTTAGCCGCCCATTTTTCGCTTGCAGAAGTTGCAAAAATTACATCGATGAGCAAACGAAGTATTACCCGGCACTATAAATCTGTTACCGGCTTCTCAATCGGAGATAATTTTAATCAATTCAGAATGTATAAAGCTGAGGAGCTACTGAGAGAAACCAACAAACAAATAAAATCTATCGCCTTGGAAGTTGGCTTCAATGATACAAGATATTTCAGTAGAAAATTTCGTCAGTTTTTTAAATGTTCTGCCAGCGAATTCAGACAAAAATTGGTTTGGTTACCAACTCGTCCAAACGGGCCATGTTTAGTGACACTTTGAAAATACAGATTTAAACGCTTGAATGTTTTTACACAAGTATGTCCCAATAATACACAACTTTAGACTATGGTTTGAGAATAGATACAGGTAGCATTGAACAAACGATAGCGTTGTTAAATATGACTCAGGTGCGCAAGTGGAGGAAGTACAAATATGAAAATGCGTGAGAATACAATGAAAGGATTTACCCTGGTAGAACTTTTGGTGGTGATATCAATAATAGCTTTGTTGTTAAGTATTCTAATGCCAGCCTTACAGAAAGCCAGAGAGCAAGCTAGACGAGTAATATGTGCTTCAGATTTTCGCCAAGTTGGATTGGTTCACAGTTTATATGCCCACGATAATAGAGCTTGGTTACCGCGGTTTGTTATAAGTGGAGTTGATGCTAAAAAAAAGCCTGGGGAACAAATTGAAACAGTAATCCCTTATTTAATCCCAGAAGTGGTTTACAATATTACAGTTTCTTATGGACTCAAGAAAAGTTCGTGGATTTGCCCCAGTTTGTTCGCACATCCCACGGGCTTATGGAAACCTATGATTGCCAATTATAAACGGACGCGAGAATTATTGATCTGGCAAAGTCCACGGGATAGCAATTGGCGGTGTTATTGGATAGGAATGGCCAATCTGGTGGGCATGACAAATATGAACAGTGCAGTACCATCCAAGGTTGAAGACTCTGCGGTGAGTGTTACCGACCGTTCTTCGAAGCTTCTTGGTGCAGATTTGAATGTGAACTGGATCGGATTATGGGGAGATGCGTATAGTATCGCTGCACATTCAAAACCGTCGGGAGAACCTGCCGGAGGTAATAGATTACATGTGGATGGCAGCGTTATCTGGGTTAATCCAAACAAAATGGGGCCTAATGAGGGGCCTATCGGTAAAGGTAAGCAAGGCAGATTTACTCATTGGCGAGATTCTGGTCGTGAGTACTTCTGGTAAGGTTATTTAGTCCCGTGTGCGATTTTGTTTATCAGAACAATCCAGCCGCACTTTTTGCCACGACTTTTGGTATTATAGATCGTTTTGTTTCAGATTTGTTACAAATCGATAAGCCAGCCTAAGTAATAGATTAACCGAAGACAGGGAAACGTAATGTTCATAAAGAGTTGTGTTTTGTGGATAATTGCTTCTTTTGCGGCATTTTGTTTTGCCGGAGATGGAGTCGGTACAAAAGCGGAACAGGTGAAGCCTGAGTTTGAAGCGAGACAGATAGACTTGCTTACACGTGTATTCCCAGACAGGTCGCCCGATGAAAGGATCTATACCGAACCGATTCATGTACCTCGTGGTGCAAAGGCTTGTTTCCAGTTCGTAGTTAAATCAGATATGCCAGTTTCTTGCAGTTTTATCCTAGATGCCATTAGAGGCCGGCGAGGGCAGACACTATTGGTAGAACCGCATGTTTATCGTGTTTTAACTATTCATGTTGAGGGCAATAGTCAAGGTTGCATGAAAACGTATCCATCTTCCGCATGTTCTCCGGAGCGATTTGCGTCTTATATTGTGCGAAAGGCACCTTTCGATATGGCTGAGGTGCTCGAGGAGACAGAAACACTAGATTTAAAAGCGGGTGTTTATCATTCCGTGCTAATAGAAATTCCCGTAACGGATAGTGCTCGACCGGATGAATATGAGGGTACTTTACAGTTTAAGGCGGGTTCGAATTCTACAGTTGTTCCATTTAAATTTATAGTTCATAAAACAAAAATAGCTGGCTACTCGCTTGATTCAAATCATTGGCTTTGGTCTACACCTTCGAATCTTGCTTTAGGGGTAAATTGCAAATATTACAGTGAGCAGCATTGGCAGCTTATCGAACATGCCGGCCGATTGCTCAAAGATTATGGGAATAACTATATCATGACCCCTTTGGTTGGCTCAATGCCCAATCAAGGTTTGGATGTGCCGCTTGTACAGACTTATGTAACTGGTTATCGGAAATATGAATTTGATTTTTCAAGGTTTGAGCGATGGTGTAACCTGTTTTTTTCACTAGGTTACAATAAGATTGAAGGTGCGCATGTTAGCGCTGGGGGACCGTTGCTTGTTAATGCAATAGATAAGAAAGCCAATAAAGAAATAGTGTTATTCAAATCGTCCTCAGATGTGCAGGAATACTTTGCTTTTCTAGATGTGTTTTTTCAGGAATTACACAAAGTATTACAGAAAAATCGCTGGACAACAAGATATGTGCAACACCTTATGGATGAGCCAGCTGCAAATAAAGTGGATGAGTATTTAGCATTGAATCATGTTTTTAGAAATGCAATGCCTGGCGTGGATAATATAGAGGCGATCCTTAACAAAGTTTATCTACCTTATGTGGATATACCTGCATTACATATTCAACTCATGGATGAAAAACAGGGTCTTATTTCACCTATCATTAAAAACGGGAATAGTATCTGGTTCTACCAAAGCTGTAACCCAGTTCCGCCATATGCTAACAGGTGGCTTGATCTAGATCTTAGTAACAACCGTTTATATCCATGGCTGGCTTATCTGCTGAATGCGGATGGATATTTATTCTGGGCAGCCAACGGCTATAGGGGGGCCGACCCATACACATCAAGTATAGGACCGTTGCCCAGCGGGTCTCAGAATCCGGGCCATCCAGTAGGAGACAACTGGCTTTTTTATCCGGGACCAGATGGGCTTAGAGGTTCCATGCGCGCAGTTGCTTTCAGGGACGGTCTTGTTGATCATACGCTACTTAAAATGTTGCAGAAAAAAAATCCCAAAAGCGCGGATACAATTATGAAGGTTATAGCCAAATCTGTAACGGATTTTGAGAGGCGACCACACATATATCACGAGAGTAGAAAAAAAATACTGAGTGAAATTGAAAACCATTGAACAGTTTAGAACTGATTTTAAACCTTGATACAGACAAACTTACGCTCCTAGTATGTGGGCTCAAATTCATTGTCAAAAAGGTTTGGCTCGATTGTAAACTATTTTGTCTCTTTGTTTAACATTGTTTGTTTGGATTTAATTACGCTTGTTTTGTTACAATACATATGTAATTTTTATAAGTTAAATATGTAGAAAGCTTATGGATACCTCATTTCAAAAAACTACAAATATTCAGAATAAAAAACCATTGAGTTTATCTGAGTTTTTACGTTCCGATAATAATAAGACAAATGATAGCCAAATGCTTATTCACGATTTAGGTATTTCAATAGCTCCGCCTGACAGCCCTAAAGGAATAGCAAAACCTTCTGAGAGTGATTTTCAGATTTATATTCCTAGCAAGCCAGATGCTCCAGATTCGTGCAATCAACATTTTATTGTTATTCCGCTATCAAATGGCGACTTTCTTGCAACTTGGACAACGGCATCACTGGAAGGTACCACTGATCAGCGTGTTGTTATTGCCAGAAGTAGCGATCAGGCAAAAACGTGGACGCGGCCACAATGTATTATTGGGCCACAAAATGATGGTTATATTGCATCATGGAGTTTCCTATTTGTTGTGCCACGTACAGGTAGAGTTTATCTATTTTATAATAAGCATCGAGGTTTTGTTGATTACCATCATCAATGGACTGGACAACTTTGGTTTCAATATTCTGATGACAATGGGTGCACATGGAGTAAGCCTTACACACACTTAAAGCTTGAGCCAAATGATTTTTCACATAGAGATATTAATGCGGATTCAAATTGGATTGTGTATCAGCCTCCTATTTTGACTTTAAAGGGCAATGTGATCGTTGGCTTTACCCATGTTGCCAGTAAAAAGCTTTCACAGAATGGTATTTTCCCGTCGGAAGCGAGGTTTATACAGTTTAAAAATATTTTAACTGAAGATGTTCCCGAAAAACTGGCGATTAATTGTTTGCCAGAAAATGGTCAGAAAGGGTTGCGGATGCAAGATCCAAGATATCCTGGGATTACCACTTTACAGGAGCCTTCGATTCAGTGTTTATCCGATGGCAGATTATTTTGTGTAATGCGTAGTGCTACTGGCTATGTGGCATATTCTATTTCCAAAGATGATGGGAAAACGTGGTCAACACCTGATTTTTTAAGATTTCATAGTGGTGGCCCCAAAATACCGCAGCCAATAGTTCCTTGTCCCCTGTATAAACTTGGTAATGGCAAATTTATTCTGATTTACCATAATAATAGTGGTGATGCCAATTATGGCCGTCATGTTAGCGATTGGTGTCGTAACCGCAGACCTGTATATTTATCTGTAGGGTACGAAGTAAATAGCGATGGCAACCAGCCGATAGTATTCAATCCCCCTGTAATGTTGGCGGATAATGATCGTGTGCCTATAGGTAAAAAACAACTTACAGAGATTGGCACCTATTCATCACTATTTGAATACGAGGGCAAAATATATTTTTTTTACCCAGATCGTAAGCATTATTTGCTTGGGAAGATACTGGCTTCTGAAATGCTCTAATGAAATCTGGAACACTTCCTTAAAAATAATAAAGTTAAAAGTATTTCAAAAGTAAGATCAAAATATTGTAGAAGAGTAATTAATCCGAATCTCAATAATTAGGAGGATTAGCCGATGGATAAAAAAGTTTTTTTAACAGTATGTGTTTTTGTTGGTTTGGCAACTTACTGTAGCGCATCCACTGTATCTTATTGGTATCTCGATGAGGATTCAAAAAACTTACGAGATAATGTTGGAAGTTATAATTTAACCTACAAAGCAGGGATGCTTGATTCTGATTCCAAAGCTGATGTAATAAGGACTAGTAACATAGGCTCACAAACAGCATTGCGAGCTAATGCGGTTCACATTCCTGAAATTGAACTCAGTACTGATGCTTGGACGGTTGAAGGATTTTATCGTAGCACATCAACCTTACGAGAATACATTGCTTCCAATAACCCAGGCGGCCGAGTTAGTTCCGGCGCATGGGATTTGGAAGTGTCTTGGCATGTTGTCGGTGCGTTGACTTTCAGAATTCAGGCAGTGAATGGCAGTGCAGTAATAATTGATGGCTCTAGAAATATCTGTGATGGGCAATTTCACCATTGGGCTGTAACGTGGAATCCTAACAAAGGCTCAAGTGGTGAAATATCCTTGTATATCGACGGTGTTATTGATGCAAATGGTAATGGTGCGGGTAATCAGGGAATTCATACTAGTAACATTTTCTTTTTGGGCGGGTTGATGTTGACTGATGCGACTTTTTCACCCAATTACGGGCTCACGGGAAAATTAGATGAGGTAAGAATATCTGACCGTATTCTTGGCACTAATCAATTTCTTAATACAAATCCAGTTTTGTCATACTGGTATTTGGACGATTCGGGACAATCTGCATATATTGACAGTACGACAAGACATAATTTGATAAATCAAGGAGGGACAAACAATAACTCTCTGCCTCCTTCGGTTCCCAGAGGCGGAAATCTCATTTCCCAAACGGAGTTAAAAGCTAATACCGACCATATATCTGAGATCGATTTAGGTGCGTCGCCGTGGACGATAGAGGGCTTTTACAGAAGCTTTGATAATGGCAGGCAATTTTTAGCATCTAATAATCCAAGTGGCATTCCTAGTACTGGTGGATGGGATTTCGAAGTATCGTATCCGAATTTCGCGAACAGATTTACATTTAGAGTTCAGAAAAATGACGGAACCAGGATTGTAATTAGCGGCAATAAAGAAGTTACTACCGGAACATTTCACCATTGGGCATTTACTTGGGACCCGCCATCTTTGACCGATCCCAATGGGATTATATCTATTTATGTTGATGGTGTGCTTGATAAGCGTAGTGCAGGGCCGGGTTTACAAGATTGCAATGAGTACAATAAATTTTATCTTGGCGGATTCATGCTTGAAGGTGGTATTTTTTATGACAACTATAATACCTCTGGAGAAATTGACGAAGTGCGCATCTCAACTCGCGTATTGACCCCTGGTGAGTTCTTGCGTTTACCGAGCGATACTATTTCTTATTGGAATCTTGATGAGGAATCAGGTGCGTTATACGACGACAGTTTTGATGGATATAATTTGACTAAGCAGGGAGGCGTTTTAAATACTATTAATACACCAGACGTCCCTAGAGGGATAAACCTTGGCTCTCAGACCGCACTTAGAGCGAGTACTATTCATGTCCAAGAAACAGAGCTAAGCATTCAACCTTGGACGCTGGAGGGGTTCTTTAGAAGTACAAGCAGTTCTCGTCAATTTATTACTTCCAATAATCCTGGTGGCAGAATTAAAGCAGGCGCTTGGGATTTAGAAGTTTCTTGGCAGGTTGCCAATGCTCTTTCTTTTAGAATTCTGACAAAAGCCGGCAGCACAATAGTAATTAACGGCTCTAAAAATATTTGCGATGGCCAATTTCATCATTGGGCTATCATATGGGAACCAGCTATTGGAATTAATGGCAGAGTATCTTTATACGTCGATGGTATTGCAGATGCAAGCGGCGATGGTGCAGGTGATCAAGGTTCTAGTCCATTGAACAAGTTGTACTTCGGCGGGTTTATGTTGGAAAATGGTACGTTCTCTTCTTCATATGGGGTTACTGGCGAACTTGATGAGATTCGTTTATCTGGATATGCACTTGATCCTAGTGTTTTTCTTATATATGGCTCATCTCAGGACCCTGGAGAGGAATTAGGACCGTGTTCTGGTGAGCGATATGTTTTTGGCGATGTTAATTATGATTGTATTGTTAATTTGCTTGATCTTGGAAAACTCGCAATATCCTGGCTTAACATACAATATGCAATGCCTTACAGCAATGGTGACATTATAGATGACGACAAAATTGATTTTAAAGACTTTGTTGCTTTGGCGGCTAATTGGGGGAAGGAGGCTGTTGAATCGCCTACAATTACAAATATTCAAGCAGCATATCGTTCAGGTCAGGTATTTTTGACATGGAACGAAGTGGTATTTAATACGAACAATGTACGCGTCTATATGTTAGATAGACCTATAACCCCTTCCAATTTATCACAGGCCCAACTTCTAACAGACAAACTCGAGTCACATTCTGCAAAGGATTGGTTTGATGACCCAGCGGAATGTCCAAAAGCAGTTGGCCCTATACATGGCTGGATTATCGAACAAGGTACTAATGGTCTGAACCCAAATAGTGGACTTTTCGTCCATACTGTAATGCAGGGAGAACCTGCTGAAACTTATTTTGCTGTACTTGCAATAGGGCAGGACACAAGCGAACTTCAATTGGGCCAGAACTCGCTTCTCACTCCTATTTCAGTGGCAGTTGCGCCTAAAAAAGCAATATGGCAATTGAGTGGAACTCAACCTGCTGCGACAGGAAAGGCATTGGGGCTTATGTTGCACTCGCATCAGGAGCGTCCATCTGGAACGTTTACGCACTTGGCATTTGGTGACGCTACTATGGGCTGGCGTGAAGGACTTCCGATTAAGTTCAAAGTTACTGTTTTAACTAACATGGTTTTGGTTGAACCTTACGACCGTGTCTGGATTAACCGAAAGCTTGATTCCACTGAAACATACATCAGCTATAACACCTTATATAAAAACATTGAGAGTTGGTGGTACGGCACAAATGATAAGATTTACGATCCCGTAGCAAAGTTGACTGGTACGCCAACAAATTACACAGAACGAATACTCTCGTGGATTTTAGAGTGGGTAGCACAAAATTATCAAACGGACCCGCAAAAGGTATATGCTTTTGGTGCTTCCATGGGTACAGGTGTCCAGCGTCTTGCAATGCAAAATCCGGATATGTTCGCAAGCGTTGATGTTTTAGTTCCCTTTGTTGATTTCGCTTATGAATCGGGCAATGAAAGCAATGCCAAGCGTTTTAAAGGTTGTTGTGGTAGCGTGGATTTATTGTGCAACGACGGGATGCCGTTACGTGACAGATTAGATTTGGTTGATTTTGTTCAGGCGCATACGAGTGATCTGCCGCCTGTTGTAATCAGGGTTGGCCGCCAGGATTCTTCTGTTTTCTGGCGTCGAAAGCCGGACTACATAAATTCAATGCAAAATAATCGACACAGTTTAATTGCTGGTTGGGATAATGGAACACATTCCACTGCGATGCGTTACCATGTCGACGGAATTCCTGATTTTAGTAATTATACCTGGTTTATATCACATTTCGCATTGAACCAAAGTTTTCCGGCGTTTACAAATTTTTCGATGAATGAAAATCCTGGAAATGGTGATAACACAGATGGAGACATAATTGGTTTTATAAATCGAGGCCTTGATTGGCACGATATAATTGACACTCCCTCAAGTTATGAAATAACAGTCACGGCTGATCATCCAGATGTAGTTTTCCCCGTTACTGTTGACATAACTCCTCGAAGGAGACAGCTATTCAATCCTGCTCCGGGTATACAAGTTATAGCTAAGAATAAATCTGAAGCTGGCACCATAATTGACACCCGATATCTTATTGTTGACGCTGATGGCAGAATTACCTATGACCAATTTGCGATAACTTCTGGTGGTGGTAATACACTTATCCTGCAGTTGCCGTAATGCCGTATTTGTATTCTGAAGTAAATTAATTGTGAAATAGTTTTGATAAAAGTTTTTTTAACCCCTTTTTTGGAGGAGAGTAGTATGAAGATTCGAAGTGTGTTTTTGTTGGTTGGAATGTTTTTGTTGGTGGTGGCCTCTACCAAGGCAACTGTTGTATCGTATTGGCACTTAGATGAGGCATCGGGAAATTTCAATGATAGTGTTGGCAGTAACGACCTGATTGATTGTGGTAGTACTCTTAATACACTGTCGCCACCTACTGTCCCTGGATATGCCAATTTGGGTAGCCAAACAAGTTTGCGCGCTAAAACTGGGTATATTCCTGCTGTAAATTTGAGCACGTCTGCTTGGACTGTAGAAGGATTTTATCGTAGCAGTAGTACCGCTCGTCAGTTTGTTTTGTCAAATAACCCTGGTGGTTCAATTCGTTCGGGAGCATGGGATATTGAAGCATCATGGAAAGTAGTCGGTGCGCTTACTTTCAGGATCCAGGCAAAAGACGGTACTTCCATTATAATGAATGGTTCCCGCACTGTCAGCGATGGGGCATTTCATCACTTTGCGCTAACTTGGAGCCCGACTGCCGGAGCAAATGGTACTGTGTCAATGTATGTGGATGGTTTATTGGACATCTCTGCTAGTGGTGCAGGGGACCAAGGGGCAGCAGTAGCAAGCTTATTTTATACGGGAGGTTTACTTTTAGCTGATGGTACTTTCAATAGTACACTTGGGGTAAATGGTGAAATGGATGAACTTAGAATATCGAATACAGTGCTATCTCCAAGCCAATTTCTAAATGTTCCAGAACCGGCTACCCTAGCATTGTTATTTTTCGGTGGCTTGATTTGTAAAATTCGAAAACAAAGGTGCTAAAGTAAGAAAGAACGTTGGCTGGGAGTACTGCTGCTCCCAGCCAGTTGAGCTAAATAATATATTTGCGTTAAAACGCATCCGCATATATTGTGTTCGCCCCAACGTAGTAACGCATATACTCGGTTAGCAAGCTCATGAAGTTGTTGAGCATCAAATCCAATCTGTCGACATATTTTCTCCTAGGTACATCAAGGAATAATGCAGTAAAATAATCTGCCTCTAGGGTCAAAGTGTTTGAATTGAGGTCTTATGAAAAGTGTTGATTATAATCTGATTCCTAATCCTTTTAAAATAAATGAAATACCTGGTTGTCTTGATTTTTCAAAAGGGGTCGAAATAAGGATTAAATGTGCGGATACTGTTCATAGTGAATTGAGGTTTCTTGAGCGTACATTTGCCTCAGTCGGAAGTTGTGTATCTAAATTTATCCTTGAAACAGAAACAGAGTGTAACTATCCGGCAGAAGGGTATGAACTGGAGATAACCCCGGAAATAATTTCTGTGTCTGCTAGCAGTAGTGCAGGGGTGTTTTATGCTATAATTACATTAAGGCAGCTTTTGGAGGGACAGAGAATATCCAACAGGATGAGCTTAAAATGTTGCAACATCGTAGATATGCCACGTTTCCTTTGGAGAGGAAGTTTGCTCGATATATGCAGGCATTACTTTGATACCGATTTTATAAAACGATACATAGATATTTTGTCATACCATAAGATGAACCGGTTCCATCTTCATCTTACCGACGATCAAGCTTGGCGTGTTGAGATAAAACGTTATCCCGAGCTTTCAGAAAGAGCAGGTTTTCGTATTGATGACGGCAAAAAGTATGGAGGTTTTTTAACTCAGGACGATATTAGAGAACTGATTGCATATGCAAAGGAACGACATATCATGATCATTCCTGAGATTGAAATGCCGGGGCATGCCTTTGCAGCGCTTTCAGTATTTCCTGGACTTTCGTGTAGTGGCGGCCCTTTCAGAATTGAGGCAAAATGGGGCGTCTATGAGGATGTGTATTGTGCTGGAAATGATAATAGTTTTGAATTCTTAGAAAATGTGCTTGATGAGGTTACCGAATTATTTGATTCTCCATACATACATATTGGAGGTGATGAATGCAAGAAAGACCGCTGGAATGCCTGCCCTAAATGTTTGAAGCGGGTTGAGGATGAAAAACTAAAAAATTTAGATGAGCTACAAAGTTATTTTATTAAGCGAATACAGAAATTTCTAGATACAAAAAATAAAATCATGATCGGCTGGGATGAAATAATTGAGGGCGGACTAGCTGATAACGCCATTGTCCAAATATGGCGGGGGGATGGGGTCGACGCGGGCCTTCGTTGTGCACAAGAAGGACATAAAGTTATCATGTCTCCTGCGAGGCATTGTTATCTTAATCATAAATATGATATTTTGCCGATGAAGCAGTCTTATGAATTTGACCCAGTTCCCAAAGATTTGAAAGACGAGTTTATTGATAATATAATTGGTATTGAGGCGAATGTCTGGACCGAGTACATTCCAGACATAGAAACATTTGAGTTTCAGATTTTTCCTCGATTTTGCGGATTATCCGAGATTGCGTGGTCAGCACATGATTTGATAAATCATGAGAATTATCAAAATAGGCTCCAAGTTCATTTAGATAGACTGAAAAAATTCCACGGGATTGAATGTGATATTTCTAAAAGATGTAATGGCATTCAGATTTGAGTGGTGATGTGGTAGTCTGATGAGACTTGAAAATGATACCGCCTAAGTAACAAAGTGAACCATGATTATAAAAACTATATAAAAGTGTTTTGTCGTATTTAGATGTTTGCTTTAAGTTTTCGTGATATGAATACTAGGATTTAATTTATGGCTTTATATTCTGATTCGGAGTTATACAACAAGATCAAAGGTTGTTGGTTAGGTAAAAGTATTGGCGGGACATTGGGTATGCCATATGAGGGGAAAGATGGTCCTTTCAATTTGTCATATTACGATCCTTGCCCAAATGGAGTGATGCCTAATGATGATCTCGATCTTCAGATATTATGGGCTTGCGTACTAAATGAAATGAAAAATCCAGAAGTTAATCGAGAAGTGTTTGCCAAGGCTTGGGTTGCTAATGTCAAATTCCCTTTTGATGAGTATGCGATTGCTGTGAAAAATCTTACTTTGGGATTGAAGCCTCCATTAACAGGTCAATATGATAATTGGTTTACTTGCGGGATGGGGGCGTTGATTCGTAGTGAAATTTGGGCGTGTTTAGCTCCAGGTAATCCAAATGTAGCTGCGAAATACGCTTATGAGGATGCGTGTGTTGATCATGCTGGCGATGGTATCTGGGCAGAAGTATTTATGGCTGTGTTAGAAAGCATGGCGTTTCAAAATAAAGATATTAACACTTTTATAAGTTTAGCACTTGAATATATACCATCTAATAGTTTGCTTAAAGAAGCAATTTCGGATACTTGTAAATGGTGGCATGAAGAACAAGCATGGTTACGGGTCCGAACGAAAATTCTGAGTAAATATGAAAACGAGAATTGGTCTGATGTGACAATGAACGTAGCCTTTATTATCCTTGCGCTTCTTGATGGAAAAGGCAATTTTGGCAGGTCAATTTGTACCGCGGTGAATTGTGGTAAAGATACAGATTGTACTGCTGCAACAGTTGGATCATTGATGGGTCTTATGGATCCTGCATGCATAGACAGTCGCTGGCTGGAACCTATTGGTGAAAATATTCTACTAAGCCCTGAAATAATTGGGATTAGTCCTCCGACTACAATTGATGAGTTTACCTGTATGGTACTGGATTTACATAAACGACTTAATTATAAAGTCGTTGAAGTTCCTCATGTTGAGCAATCTTTAAATCAATATGCTATTAAGGCAGGTATTGCTTTCAGACCCATAGCTGCTAATTTCTGGGTCGATACTGTCCCAAAGTGGCCATATTATCGTTCTATTAGCTTGCCAGGCACTTTAGTAAATATGCCTGCATCAAAATTTGAAGATGACCTCATGTTCTTAAAATATGATATTAAAATCCGGAGGAACGGCTTATACAGGGTAATGTTTAACACGAAAGCGAATTGCCGCATTTGGATTGATTCGAAATATGCTTTTGGCCGGGAATGTGGAAGAATGGCTCCTTCACCGCATAGAAGTGTACTTAACCAATACACGGATATATTTTTCTCTGAAGGTGTCCATGAAATAGTTGTGATTGTTCACAGGCCTAAACATGAAAACAATATCGAGTGGCAAATTGGTGTTGCAGACCAGAGCACAAAAATCTGGGTTCCAGAAGTTTTTTATTATGAAGACATTTCCAGCAATCAATGAACAAATCTGATGATCGTTCATTGATTCAAGAATCAATAACAGGAATTTTATGATAAGGTTGAACTGGCTTGATATATCTATCATTACAGGATTGATCGCTGTCGTGGTCTATAGTGCTGTTTCTACAAAAAAATATACTCGTAGCGTAGCAGATTTCTTGGTAGCCAGTCGTTGTGCCGGTCGCTATCTTCTAGGGGTTGCTCAGGGAGAAGCGGGAATGGGGGCGATTACTGTAATTGCGTTTTTTGAGGTATTTTGTCAGACTGGTTTTACACAAAGTTATTGGAATAGTATTTCATTGCCCATCTAT
The DNA here is from genome assembly GCA_001825675.1 of Planctomycetes bacterium GWF2_42_9. GTDB lineage: Bacteria > Planctomycetota > Phycisphaerae > Sedimentisphaerales > UBA12454 > UBA12454. The sequence continues at coordinate 22,704 of MHYA01000073.1, forward strand.
TTATTCATGATATTAAGCGGATGGTGTGTTTATCGATTTCGGGCAACCCGTGCAATGACAATGGCACAATTTTTTGAAATTCGTTATAGTAAAAAATTCCGGATTTTTGCGGGCGCAATTTGTTGGTTTTCAGGCATACTTAACTTTGGAATATTTCCTGCTGTCGGGACAAGATTTTTTATTGATTTCTGCGGATTGCCGCAAACTGTTTCAATTGGTGCAATTCATGTATCTACTTTTTTGATTTTAATGATGATATTGCTTTGCATTTGTGTTTATTTTACTTTTATTGGAGGACAAATTTCGGTACTTGTGACAGATTTTTGGCAAGGAATAATTTCGACATGTGCTTTTATAATTATTGTTTCATTTATTTGGATTAAATTGCCATGGGGTACGATTGGTGAAGCCTTGGTGATTGCTTCATCCTCGGGACGATCTTTAATTAATCCATTTGATATTAACAAAAAAGAAGATTTTAGTATGTTGTTTTTCATCATAACGTGGTTTTCAATGCTTTATAATCGCCTTTCATGGCAAGGTGCACAGGCGTACAATTCTTCTGCTCTTAGTCCACACGAAGCTAAAATGGCCCGCGTCGTCGGTGATCTCCGTGGTGTTATGATCACCTTGGGATTAACCTTAATTCCTTTAGTAGCAATAACAATAAAATACCATCCTGATTTTAGTAATATGGCACTCCAGGTTAACGATACCCTGCGAAATTCATATCCGAATGACAATACCTTGCAGACACAGATGGAAGTTCCTGTGGCTCTTGCCTATTTTATTCCTAACGGATTGTTAGGACTATTTATAATTGCTATGCTAGGTTTTTTTATCAGTGTAAATAGTACCTATATGCACTCGTGGGGAAGTATTTTAATTCAAGATGTTATCTGCCCATTGCTGAAAAAACCGTTATCTAGTAAACAGCATTTGCTGTATTTAAAGACGTCTATAATTGGAGTTGCAGTCTTTGTATTTTTGTTCAGTGCTTTTTTCCCTTTAAAAGAATATATCTGGATGTACCTGCAGATTACAGGTGCGATATTTTTTGGTGGTGCTGGAACAGTGATTATTGGTGGGCTATATTGGAAGCGCGGCAGCACCGTAGGGGCATGGATGGCAATGATTCTTGGAGCAACCCTTGCCATAGCCTCTATTGCTCTGCGGATTATCTGGCATCATGTACCTTTATTGACAGCATGGAAACCAGAGTTTCCGTATAATGGTCAAGTAGTGGGATTTTATTGCTCATTGGTTTGTATTTCAGTTTATATTATTTTTTCATTATTAAAAAACAGTTCTGCAACCATAGATATGGATAAGTTTTTTCATCGTGGGAAATATGCGACACAGGAATCTGATGAGCGGTTGGAGCCTGTTGCGGCTAATCAGAAACTAAGTAGATTCTGGAAGTTAATAGGTGTTAATAGCTATGAATTTTCAAAGTTGGATAAATGGCTGTTTTTATATATATTCATGATGTCGCTGTATGGAATGGTAAGCTTTGTGGTTTTGCTAATTCTGCATTTTAATAATTATATGTCTGATTCCAGGTGGCTTGAGTGGTGGCATTTTACAATGATTCTCAACCTTGTTATTGGATTCATAACTTCGATACTAATCAGTATAGGCGGTATTTCTGATTTGCGAAAAATGTATAAAAAACTTAAAGATCTGAAAGATAATAAACAGGATGATGGTTCTTTATTATCTCAGGAAGATACAAAGACATTACTCGGAAGTAGTAAAAATTAACGAACATACAAATCAATTTGCGGAGATTTCGCGTTGCAAAATCTCTTTGAAGCACGTGTTTTCCGCAGTCACTCCTTAGTTCAGGAATTAATATGCTTCGTATCGCATGCGTTACAAAGAAGGAATATCACAAAGCCAAAGCTATTTTCGAAAGCTGTGATTCGATCAGATTTATTCCTGTTGACTCTGGCGAGCATGCGCTCGCAACTGAAATACAGCGTCATAAAGCCTTTGCTACTGTCATTGGGGTCGAGCCCTACAGAAAGGAACTGTACGCTTCACTGCCACGGGGCGGGGTGATTGCGCGGTTTGGCGTCGGTCACGATGGTGTGGACAAGGCTATGGCTGACCAGGCGCATGTTATCATAACAAATACCCCAAATGCAGTCGATGATTCCGTTGCCGAGCATACAATGTGGCTTATAGGCGCATTGGCTCGGCGTATAACATCTCTGCATGCAAATACGATGTCCGGTAAATGGCAGCCAGAATCTGGCATTGAAATAAGGGGTAAAACCCTTCTAATTATTGGTTGCGGCAAAATAGGTTTCAGAGTTGCGGGTATTGCCTCGTTCGGTTTTGGAATGAATGTCACTGGTTATGATGTATATCCGGTTGACCCCACTCAGGCCCAAAAGGCTGGCTTTAAGCAAATTGCCACATCGCTCGATCAGGCCATCGGACAGGCTGATTTTATTACTCTTCACATACCATCATTGCCGTCAACAAGGCATTTTGTATCGGCTGATTTTATTTCGAAAATGAAACCCTCAGCGTACATTGTTAATACTGCCCGCGGTCCGATTGTAGATGAAGTCTCTTTGTATGATGCCCTTGTTTCCAGGCGGATCGCAGGCGCCGGCCTAGACGTGTTTGAGAGCGAACCTTATGTTCCCATCGACCCCGCAAGAAACCTTTGCAACCTCGATAGGGTTGTGATCACACCACACATAAGCTCAAGCACATCGGAGGCATGCGCCCGCATGGGAGAATCGGTTGTTCGGAACTTGATTGCAGCTACGGCTTGCCGGTATAAGGATATGGATATAATCAATAGTGATATCCTCAAGAGATTTGAAAAATGAATGCAGTTAAAGAAAAGTTAAAAACAGGTCAAGTCAGCCTTGGCGGCTGGATACAGATAGGACATCCTGCTATTGCAGAAATTATGGCACAGGCAGGCTTTGACTGGATTGCCCTTGATAATGAACATGGGATAATAGACTTTGAAACCGGGATGAATTTGTTCAATGCCATGCGAGGCACAAATACATTGCCGATGGTACGTGTTCAGGAAAATAGCGAGATCATTATTCGCAGATGGTGCGATGCCGGTGCCAGCGGCATTATTGTACCCATGGTAAATACACGTGAACAGGCTATTGCCGCAGTTGCTGCAGCAAAGTATCCTCCCATGGGCAGGCGTGGTTTTGGATATTGTCGTGCCAATAATTATGGCCGTTTTTTTGATAACCACACCCAAGACCATAATGACGATGTTCTTGTGATTGTGCAAATTGAGCATATTGATGCAATCAGAAACATTGATGATATTCTAACCGTTGAAGGCGTTGACGGTGCATTCATCGGGCCTTACGACCTTTCAGGATCAATGGGGCTTACCGGGCAAATTTATCATCCTGAAGTCATCGCAGCTTCAGATATAATGCTAAAAGCCTGTAAAAAATATGGCAAGGCTCCTGGAATCCACGTCGTACCCATTGAACCCGAACGTATCAAAAATTTTATATCTGAAGGTTTTACTTTCATTGCAGCGAGTATTGACTCCGTGTTTATTCGATTCGGTTCGGAAGTAATCTTAAATGCCGGTGACAATTTCCGGATATAAAATCATAATGTCTGTGGTAAAAATATCGTTAATGGCGGCTCTAAAAATTGCTTTTGAGCGACAAAGCGAAGATTTTTGTTTTCTGCAAGGAAGACACACAGAGCGTTATGGAATTTAAACGGCTTTTGTCTGAGGCTATCAGGATGATAGCCCAACAATCGCGACATTTTAGTATAAAAGTGTAGTGTTCATAAAATCATAAATAGGTTAAAATGGCTCGTTGACCCGAAGCATATTACATATTATAGCCATAGGTCGGAAAGATTCAAAAAACATTTTTTGTAATCCTGGCTTTGCGATAAGTTTCCAGCCGATGTTTGTGGCGGCACCTGTCGCAAAACCGCCTACGCTTTTGAATTTCCGCTCCGCATTTACATTTGTGAGTTATTACTAGGACAAAGGATTTGTCAATTTTACTGTAGAGCTTGGCAATCTTGTCACAGAGGTTTTTCTCCTTTGCAATGTGAAGCACGCCCGCCCTGAAATAACGGCATGCTTTCCGATCCATGATCAAACATTTGCCGCTATTATTAAACGTCTGCCTCTCAGCATCGACACCAAGACACATATTTTCCACCCAGCAGGCACAATGCTGTTTTAAAAATATGGTCATTGCGTTTCCCATATTCAGCCTCCACTCCTGTAAAGTATTATTTCCTTGAGCATTGCTTGCTTATATGCGGCAAAAAATCAAAATGCAAAACGGTGTTGATGTTGATCAGTGTTGCCAGAGAGAGCATTTGGTGCAACAGTTAAACCCCCAAAAAACACCCCCTTTGATACAATTATAGCCATACCATCAAAACAGCGATTTTTGCTTTTTATAAATATCTGGCACAACAACATTTACAACGACACGTTTTTACATTACTGTTGCGCATAGACCATGATATTCTTTGTGGCACGAAAGTAATGTATGAAATGGTACTACTGGCACACACTTTGATTTTTTATTGTATTTTTCATATCGCTCACACGACACACATTATCCAAAGTCTAAAATTACTCTGTCGATTTGCGAGCTAAGTGGAGTACCGGAGAGCGAGGGGGCGGGGGGCGTGGTAAAGAATCCTGCGGCTGGAGGAAAGAATGCTTTTTTTTCTTTGGGCAGTTTTTTGTGTGATGAAAGTGTACTAATTTTTCTGCGCAAAAAATAACTTTTTGGCGTGGTGCGTTCCCACCGCGCCACCACATCGTTAAACAGCGTCCAAATAGCCTATAAACAGCATATAAACAACTAGCCAGTTGCGCCATCTAGCGGCCAATTCGTGTCAACGTGCGCCAAACGTCTTGTAATCTCTCTCGCGCGTGCGCGTGTAGATGATGGGGACGGGCTAAGTCGGCGGCTTTTTGGGGATAAGTTGAGAGTTTG
>MHYA01000074.1:0-20990 GCA_001825675.1 Planctomycetes bacterium GWF2_42_9
GTTCGTGAATTTGTGGCGATAAATGCGAGATTCTTCGCTGCCCCCCTACGGGGGTTTCCGCTTCGCTCCAACGTTCAGAATGACAAAAAATTAGAATCTTTTTTCCAAACCAATGCCCGCAGCGGGACTACTGTGCAGACTTGTAACCATCGGCTGAATTTTGAAACCGCCGAGAGTCAATTCTTTGTTCGGGCCTGCAACAGTATGGCCGACGATATAACCCAAAACGGCGCCGAATAAAACATCGCTTGCCCAGTGGTCGCCTGATTCCATCATTCGATAACCCACAAGGCCTGCGCCCATATATGCTGGAATGCCTATTTTAGGGCCGTAAAATTCATCGAGAACGGCAGCGGCGCAAAATGAACTTGAGGTGTGTCCGCTTGGCCAGGCCCAATCTTTATCGTTGGGGGAGTGGTCGCGAACGGCAGCTTTGAGCGTGAGGGTCATCGCGCCGTTGATGCTTAATGCTTTAAACATGATCCAGCTTCGCTGAAGATTAACGTCATCTTTTTTATTTGCGGCTATCAAATACCAGATGCCCGCGGCGGCGAAGTGGGTGCCGGGACAGCCGGCGACATCTATGAGTTTATCCAAATCCTTGGACATTTTTCCATTTTCGGAAAAGTGATCAGCGGCGCGATCGTCGATTCCGGTTTCACGGAATGCGATGCTTCCGCCGCCTGCTAACAAGAGAAGGAGAATGTTATCGCGATTGATGAATGTTTTTTTCGCGTCTTCAAAAACGGCTTTCGGATATGCTTTTGCATCGGTCATAATAAGGCCGGTTGCGCGGTCGGTTTTATTGACATCGTTGACATCGAGAGCTTTGGCTGCAGATGCACTAAAGATCAGCCACAGCGAACAAAGAATGTATAGAGATATATTGTACTGCCCCAAAACTTTTTTAAAATCCATTTTAAAAACCCCCTAATTACTCCCACTCGATAGTAGCGGGAGGTTTACTACTAATATCGTAAACGACACGGTTAATTCCGCGGACTTCGTTTATGATTCTGCTCGAAATAAGACTAAGTACGTCAAACGGTATTCGCGAAAAATCTGCGGTCATAAAATCCGTAGTATCGACCGAACGAATCGCGATAACATTATCATAACTCCGCTCATCGCCCATAACGCCGACAGTGGCAACAGGTACGAGGACGGCAAGAGTCTGCGATACTTTTCTATATAAATCAGCAACCTTGATTTCGTCAATTAAAATTTCATCGGCATCCCTCAAAACGCGTAGTCTGTCTTGGGTTATTTCGCCGATGATTCTGACAGCTAGGCCGGGGCCGGGGAAAGGATGTCGCCAGACAATGTCTTCTGAAAGGCCTAGATATTCGCCAACCAATCGTACTTCGTCTTTGAACAAATCGCGAAGAGGCTCAACCAACTCGAAGCCCAGCTCTTTGGGCAGGCCGCCGACGTTGTGGTGCAATTTGATATTGGCGGCGAGATTTCCGTCTTTGCTGCCGGACTCGATAACATCGGGATAAAGTGTGCCCTGCGCGAGATATTTTGCATCGGGAATTTTTTTGGCTTCCGATTTGAAAGCCTCGATAAATTCGTGGCCGATGATGATGCGTTTTTTCTGCGGGTCTGTAACGCCTTTTAATTTTGTTAAGAATTGTTTGCTCCAATCGACAACGTGCAAGTCGATTTTGAATTGGTCGCGGAAAGTAATTTCGACCTGCTCGCGTTCGTTTTTACGCAGCAAACCATTATCGACGAAAATACATTTTAATCTGTCGCCGATTGCTTTATGAACCAGCGCGGCGGTAACGGCTGAATCTACTCCGCCGGAAAGGCCGCAAATTACTGTGCCTGTTTTTGCCTGCTCACGGATTTTTGCGATCATCTGCTCGGCAAAATCCTTCATCTGCCAATCGCCCGCGCAATTGCAAATTTCGTAGAGGAAATTTTTCATCATCACATTGCCTTGCGGCGTGTGGCTGACTTCTGGGTGGAATTGCATGCCGTAGAATTTTTTTCTTTTGTTTCTGACGGCGGCATATGGGCAGGTATTGGTTTTCGCGAGGACTTCAAAATCACTGCTTAAACTTTCGGCCTGGTCGCCGTGGCTCATCCAGACGGTGGTATTATCGCTGATGCCTGCGAATAAATCCTTTGTATCGGCAACGGAGACTTGTGCTCTGCCGTACTCTCTGCGGTCTGCTTTATGGATTTTTGAACCTAATGTTTTGCAGCCCCACTGCATACCGTAACAGATGCCGAGAATTGGAACGCCTAGTTCAAAAATTTTCGGATCGGTTGTCGGTGCGTTAGGTGCGTAGACGCTTGCTGGTCCGCCGGAGAGGATTATGCCTTTAAGGTTCTCGATTTTCTGAAGCTCTTCAATTTTTACCGAAGGCTGTTTGATTATCGAATATACATTCAACTCGCGAACACGGCGTGCGATAAGCTGGCCGTATTGGCTGCCGAAATCAATTATAACGATTGTTTCGTTGCTCATAATAGAATTAACCACGAATTAACACGAATAAACACTAAAATTTATACTATATTTATTTGAACCGCTTCGCGGGACTTTTTAATCTTCGATCATTTCACGCACAGAGTAGTTTGGCGCTTCTTTGGTAATCAAAATATCGTGCGGGTGCGATTCGCTCATAGCCGATGCACTGACTCTCACGAATTTTGCTTCCGTCCGCAATTTTTCGATCGTCGGAGTTCCGCAATAACCCATACCGGCTCTCAAGCCGCCGACTAACTGGTAAACAAAATCGCTCAACATTCCGCGATATGGTACTCTGCCTTCAACGCCTTCGGGGACGAGTTTGTCTTTTTGCGTAACACCCTTTTGGCCGTATCTATCGGCAGAACCTTTGACCATCGCGCCGAGCGAACCCATACCGCGATATTCTTTGAACTGTCTGCCTTTGTATATCACGAGCAGGCCGGGGCTTTCTGCTAAACCCGCAAGGAGCGAGCCGAGCATAACGCTTGAAGCACCTGCGGCAATCGCTTTTGAAATGTCGCCGGAGAATCTTATGCCGCCATCGCCGATAATCGGGATGCCGTGTTTATCTGCGACATCTGCACAATCCATAATAGCTGAAATCTGCGGAACACCAACGCCGCTGACGATTCGAGTTGTGCAAATCGCACCTGGGCCGATGCCGACTTTTATCGCGTTTACGCCTGCGTCGATCAATTCTCTTGCGGCATCTGCGGTCGCGATGTTGCCTGCAATTACGTCTATCTTGTATCTTTTCTTAATTTCTATTACGGTATTAATAACATTTTGCGAATGGCCGTGAGCTGAATCGACGACAATCACATCGACTTCTGCGCCGATCAACGCTTCAATCCTTTCCAAATCCTTAACGCCGACAGCAGCACCGACTCTTAATCGGCCGCGAGTATCTCTAACGGCATTCGGATATTTCTGGTAGCGGTCGATATCACGCATTGTAATCAGGCCTGCAAGTTCGTCTTTTTCATTAACGAGCAGGAGTTTTTCGACTTTGTGTTTTTGCAGAATATCTTTTGCCTGTTCGAGGGTGGTATCTGCGGGAGCTTTGACAATGTCTTTTGTCATTACATCACTAATTCTAACGCTGTCGTCGCGCAGGAATTTCAAATCACGATGCGTAAGAATGCCGACGAGTTTTTTGCCGTCGATAATCGGGATGCCTGAAACGTTCTGCTCGGTCATAACTTCGCGAGCCTGACGGACGGTTTGATCCGAACTCAAAATAACAGGGTCAAGTACGACACCATTTTCACTTCTTTTTACCTTAATTACTTCCCTTGCCTGTGCTTCGACATTGAGATTTTTGTGGATAATCCCGATGCCGCCTTCCTGTGCGAGCGCGATAGCAAGCGCAGATTCGGTTACGGTATCCATGGCGGCTGAAACAATGGGAATATTAATATTAATATTGTTTGTCAGCCTTGTGGAAGTATCGGCCTGTGAAGGCACAAAATCGCTCTTGGCTGGGATCAGTAAACAATCGTCGAAAGTAATACCTTCTGAAACGAATTTATCTTTATGCATTTTGTGCGCCTCCGTTGAAAAAACCGGCTAAAATTAAACGTAATAGTATACAAATTCAGGGCTTGGAGGTCAATTGAGTTTTTTGCACAGTTCTATCGCAGCTGCGAGGTCAACCGTATTCTCATATAACGCCCTGCCGACAATGGCGGCAGCGATAATCTTTGTTTCAGCAAGTTTCCTGATATCGTCAATGGTCGTAACTCCGCCTGCGGCAATGACAGGAAGGTTTACTGTCTCGGCTAAATTCCTTGTTTTCTCAATATTCGGGCCTGAAAGCATACCATCTTTGTTAATGTCTGTGAAAATGATGGCTGAAAGCGGAAGTTCGGCGGCTTTTTTGGCAATATCTATCATTTCCAAGCCGCTGTCTGTTTTCCAGCCGTCGGTGGCGACTTTTGTGCCGCGGGCATCGAGACTAAGTACGATTTTGCCGGGGTGCTCCTTTACGACTGCACTGAACCAATCAAAATCATTGACGGCTTTTGTGCCGAGGATTACTCGTGTTATACCCAATTCGAGCAGATTTGTAACGCTTTGCCGTTCACGAATGCCGCCGCCAACCTGGATTTTGAGATCTTTTGCGTTGGCAACAATGTCGCGGATGGCATCGATATTTACGCATTTGCCGACTTTTGCTCCGTCAAGGTCTATGATGTGGAGCCATTCTGAACCGGCTTTTTTGAATTCTATGGCTTTTTGGGCCGGTTCATCCTCATAATTGATGTATCTATTATATTCACCTTGAACAAGCCTGACGCATTTTCCGCCAAGAATGTCGATTGCTGGTATGATATACACTTTAGAATCCTTTCTTATCTAACTAAACCGCGCTTTACAGAGCCACTAAGGCACAAAGACACGAAGTTTTGAAATATTATTTATCACTAAATTTCGCAGATTTCACTAAACCGCGTGGGCTAAAGCCCCACCCTACGAACCCCTCGAATAAATCGAGAGGCTAACCAGGAATACTTCTTTTATGTCAATTATTTTAGAGGAATAATTTGCGGCTTGCAAGAGTTATTTAAGGCCGATAATTATTTCAAAATCAGATTAAAAACGAGTTTTAAAGAAATTGTGGGGGAAATGAGACTCGTTCATTATGTGAGGGCAATTTCAAGTCGATAAAAAAGCGGCTAATATCTATTGCGGAAGAATTGTATCTTAATTGTTCCACTATTTTAAAAAAGAATAGCGAAGATCGGATAAATATGAAAATAGGGCAAAAACTAATAATAGTAATCCTGGGCTTGATGGCACTATTCATAAGCGTAGTTTTGCTGCAAAAGAAAATGGAGACCGACCGACTCAATGCTATTTTCCGCGAAAGGAAACATATAAATGCAATAAACTTCAACCGAATCACGGAAATGATGAATAAAAAACTTGATTCATACGTTATAGAAACTACTTTTTGGGATGAACTTGTTACAGCGGTTGAAAAAAATGATTCAACATGGTTCAATGAAAGTATTGAGCCAAGCGTTATTACCGTAAACCAATTCGATGGGGCGTGGGTTTTTAACGACAAAAAAGAAATGGTCTATTCGGTCGGCACAGACGATGAAGGATTTTCGGCGATATTTCCGATTTCAATTGAACATTTCGATGAAATCCTCGATGGCAAAGTATCGTGCCACTTCTTCCTTTATACAAAAAACAGATTGCTTGAAATCAACGGGGCTAAAATATATCCCGGCAACGACCCTGAACGCAAAACACCGTCAAGAGGCTATTTATTTGCCGCAAAATCATGGAATAATTCTCATATAGAAAAAATTTCGGCCATTACATCGTCCCAAATATGCGTCCATCCATATAAAAGAGAATTTCTTGCGGACCAAAGCAACTTTAAAGAAGGCAAAATATTTTTCTCTCATATTTTCTACGGCTGGAATGGAAAACCTGCCGCTATCGGACATTCGACAAGTGAGTTCACACAGATAAAAGTGCTTAACGACAATTCCAAAAATGATATTTATTTATTCCTTTATTTCGCGATTACATTAATTGCAATAATATTATACTGCATTATAAAATTGATAAATCTGCCGTTAAAGACTCTTTCGGATTCGCTTAAGAATAATGATGTTAATTTACTCAAAAGCCTTCAGAAGGAAAAATCAGAATTCGGCGATGTCGCAAGACTTATCATCAAATTCTTCGAGCAACGAAATGTTTTGAATGAAAAAGAAGAAAAATATAGAATGATCTTTAATACCGCCAATGATTCGATATTGGTAATGCAGAAAGATAAATTCCTGGATTGCAATGAGAAAACGCTTGAAATTTACGGCTGTACTAGAGAACAAATTTTAAACAGCAAGCCTTATGAATTTTCTCCGGTTGCACAGCCTGACGGCAGTGATTCGATGCATAAAGCTATGGAGAAAATTACCGCTGCTTTGGATGGTAAAGGTCAAAGGTTCGAGTGGTTGCATTGCAGATATGATAAAACGCCTTTCGACGCGGAAGTCAGTCTTAATGCGTTTAAAGCGGGTGGAGAGCAATATATACTCGCGATAGTAAGAGATATGACAGAACGCAAAAAAGCGGAAGAAGAAATGAAGCGGCTGAATTTTAATCTTGAAGAGGCGAACCATGAGCTGCGGAATTTCGTTTATATCGCATCGCACGATTTGCGCGAACCGCTGCGAAAGATCATCGCATTTGGAGGAATACTGCAAAAGAGTCTTGCCAATAACCTTGTTGGCGAAGACGCGGAAAATTTGCAGTTTGTCATACAAGGCGCGATGCGGATGAATAAAATGATCGAAGGTCTTTTGGCTTATTCAAGAGTCAGCACAAAACCGCACGTGGCGCAGAATGTAAATTTGAATGTCATTGTTCAACAGCTTCAGCAATTCGAGTTATCAATCGCACTTGAGGAAAAAAAGGCGGTTGTTTCAATACCGAAAAAGCTGCCGAATGTTGAAGTTGATCCGACGCAATTATCACAGCTTATGCAGAACCTGATAGCGAATGCTATAAAGTATCAGGAGAAAAATACAACTCCGCAATTAACGATAACCAGCAGGCCGGCAGCAAACGGAATGGTACAAATAAGAATAACAGATAACGGAATCGGTATTAAGCCTGAATTTCATCAATCAATATTTGTGATGTTTAAACGTGTGCACGCGGCGGGGAAATATGAAGGCAATGGTATCGGTCTTGCTGTTTGCAAAAAAATTGTGGAACGCTTCGGCGGCAAAATCGGAGTCGAATCAGAGCCGGGCAAAGGCTCAACATTCTGGTTTACTGTGCCGGAAGGTGTGAATACGAAAGCACAAAAGGCTGAAGCGGTTTTGGGCCGATAATATTTCAGCCGTGTTTTCAATGTACTATAAAACCTTTAATAATCGTTTTTTTATAGAATTACTAAATTTAGTTAAGCGAGAAAGATTTTTACACGATACATAATATTACGTGTAATTTAAAAGAGATGGATTTGTATGTTTAATTTTTTTACTAACCAACTTGATTATATTTACTTTATATACGGCATAAGTTTTGTAGTGTTGTCGGTGGTGATTTTTCACGCGTGTTTTCAGACCAAATTAAAAATTCCATTGCTTTTGTTGGGAATATTTTCCGCTATTTACGGACTTGCACAATGGTTTTATCTGGCACAGATATTATTTAAGAACGCAGAGCTTTTCGCGTATATCCGTGCGGGAATTGCGGCATTGGCGATGACTTTCCTTTTTGAATTCGGCAGAAAGGGACTTATCGCATATAAAGTCAAAGTTCCCGGAAAATGGATATTTATAATTATCGGCATTATCCTGTGCGCTGGGTCGTATTTTGGCGGGCACGAAGGTTTTCATACGGCTTCAAATTATTTGATATGCTGCGGCGCGTTGACGGCTGCCGCTGTTTTTATAATCGCTTACAGATATGAAAATACAAAAAAATATTTTTATCTTATTATCGGCGTTTTTTTTATACTGGGCAGTTTTGTTACAATGCTGGAAGTACCGGGCGCATCTTTCTTTCCGGCATCGGTATTTAACGAACAATCATTTGTACAGCAGTTTCATATTCCAATACAATTCTGTTCGGCGGTTTTGATAGTAATTCTGACAATCATATTCGCGATTTTCCTTTATGAAATTATGGATTACGGTAAAGAATTTCATTTCAGTATGAAACTTACAATTCTTTATCTGCCCATAACCGGAATACTGGCGATTGTAATTGGCGGCTGGGCTCTTACCAATTACGTAAGCAATGGTTCAGATAAAACCAGAAGGCACAGTTTCATACAGCTTGCGATTGTATCATCGTACACCATTAACAGTTCGCAAATCGCCTCTCTTACGGGAACATCGGAAGACAGCAGCAAAGAAAATTATAAACTGTTGAAAAAAACCTTAATGGATTTGCGTAGAAAACTCAATTACGACAGTTATAATCAAAGCTGCCGATTCGCGTATCTTCTTGGAAAACGAGATGGACGTATTTTCTTTTACGCAGATTCAGAACCGGAATATTCGGAGGATATGTCGCCGCCGGGTGAACCATATAACGAGGCGTCAGTTGATCTGTTCAACTGCTTTACAAACGGTCAACCGTTTGTTGAAGGCCCGATGATGGACAAATGGGGATACTGGGTTTCGGGTCTTGCTCCAATACGCGATAGGACGGGAAAGACTATCGCCCTGCTCGGACTCGACGCGGATGCGAGAGAATGGTGCAGGAATTACGCGTTTAGCAGACTGATAATAATTTTCTCGATAATGCTGACGTGCCTGATAATTTGCGCAGCGGTTTTAATGGTGCATATATTAACTTTGACGGCGGCAAAAAGATTAATCACAATCGAAGCTCTCGAAAAAAGTGAAGAAAAGTACAAGACGCTGGTTGAGAATCTAAATGTCGGAATATATTCCAATACAATCGGCAACGGAAAGTGCTTTACGGAAGCCAACACTGCCCTTGCCAGACTGCTGGGATTTGAAACGGTTGAAGAGTTCAGAAAAACACCGGTTTTAAGTTTTTATAGGAATCCTGTCGACCGGTACGATTATATTAAGCAATTGAGAAAATGCGGCTTTGTAAAGAATTATGAATTGCTCTGGCAAAAGAAAGACGGCACGCCAATCGTAATTTCATTAAATGCGCAGGCGTATTTCAATGAAGAGGGGCAGATCAAATCGATATTCGGGGTTATTGAGGATATTACCGAACGCAAAAAAACAGAGGAAAACATAAAGAGATCGCGTGAAACACTCAATAGAATCATTGATTCGATGCCATTCGGGGTAACCATCGTTGATAAGAATAAAAAAATCAGGTTGGCAAACAAGAAAGCTATTGAGATGACTGGCAATTCCGATTGCGCCGAGGTTATAGGCAAAATCTGTCATAATTTTATATGCCCTTCGAATGAAGGTCATTGCCCGGTATTGGATATGCATCAGAAAGTCGACCTTTCTGAAAAAATAATGCTGACCAAAGATAAAAAGAGAGTTCCAATCCTTAAGAGTGTTACGCCGATCATTTTTGACAATGAGGAAGTTTTGCTGGAATCTTTCGTCGATATTTCAGAACGCAAGCAAGCCGAAGGAAAAATGAAGGAACTCAATAAGGAGCTTGAAGAAGCAAATGAAGAGTTGAAAAATTTTGCTTATATAGCTTCGCACGATTTGAGAGAGCCGTTGCGAAAGATTACAGCTTTCGGCGGTATACTCGAAAAATCCATCAAAGAAAAGATCGATGGCGAAGATAGTGAGAATCTGCATTTTATGATAGATGGCGCAAAACGTATGACGCAGATGATCGATGGTCTTTTATGCTATTCGCGAGTAAGTTCAAAAGGACACGGATTCGAAGATGTCGATGTAAATATTGTTGTCAATGAATTGAAGCAATATGAATTGGGTATGCTGCTTGAAGAAACTCATACAGTTGTAAATATACCTGAACCTCTGCCGATGGTTCACGCAGATATGCTGCAAATGCGGCAGTTGATACAGAACCTTATCGCAAATGGTATCAAATATCAGAAGAAAGGCAGCGCGCCTGAAATTACAATTACTAGCAAAATGGCAGCCGACAATATGGTACGAATCGAAATCACAGATAACGGTATCGGTATCGCGCCGGAATATCACAATATGATCTTTGTAATGTTCAAACGCCTGCACAGGCAAAGCGAATACGATGGCACTGGCATCGGCCTTTCAGTCTGCAAGAAAATCGTACAAAGACATAACGGCCTAATCGGGGTAGAATCCGAGCAGGGAAAAGGCTCGACCTTCTGGTTCACAGTACCTTGTGCAAAGGTATTATCCGAAGTCAAAGTATAAGTAGCCACTAAGGCACTAAGACACAAAGTTTTGAAATTTTTTAAATCGCGGATTCTACTGAAACTGAAACCGCCTTGGCTAAAGCCTACCCTAGAAACTTTGTCGGGGCAGGACCTATGTGTCTGCCCAATGGGCGAAACATGCAGGTTCTCCCCTACAACGCAATTCTAAGTAAATTTTTATCCTGATTTTTCAAATCTACAATTTTGCCAAAATGGCAGTTTAGACTGCAAATACTGCACCCGTTGAGTGTTTTTGAGCACATAAAAATACGTAATTTCCTTTCATCCTTTGACTTAGATAATCTCGTATAAATTGGCACGGAGTTTGCTTTTCTTATTCTATTGAGAAAAGAAAAAGTAAGAAAAAAGATTAGAGAAAGTAATGTTTTGGAAGGAGTATTACTATGGCACTTGAAAATTTAAATCCGATGAAAAAGAAGGGGCAGCTTGCGACGCGACATGAATCTGAAAATCCGTTTTTCGCTCTGCAACATCAGATGAATCGTATGTTCGACGATTTCCTTGGCGAACCGTATGATCTGTTCAATAGAGAGAGCCAGACAAGTATGTTTATGCCGGCAATGAATGTAAGCCAGACAGATAAGGAAATTATTATTACCGCTGATATGCCGGGCGTTGAGGAAAAAGACCTCGATATTTCCATAACTAAAAATGTTTTGACAATCAAAGGTGAAAAGAAAAAAGAGATCGAAGAGAAAAATAAGGAATATTACAGAATGGAAAGATCTTACGGCACATTCAGCAGGACTATTACCCTGCCGCAGGGAACAGACGAAAGCAAGATCAACGCCGAACTTAAAAAAGGCGTGCTTAGGCTGACAATTCCAAAAAGCGAGCAGGCTATGGAGCAACGTAAGAAAATTGAAATTAAGGCGGAGTAATTAGAGAATCGTCGAAACTCTAACAAACATAGTGTATTAATAGTATAGATTCCCCCAACAGGGGTTTCCGCAAGGCTCCAACCGCCTTCGCGGGAATGACATTGTGGATTATGAACAGCTAACTGTGATGCTCCTTACCGCAGTTAGCTGTTTTTTTATTTCGCGTCGGAAACTTTTGTAACAGGGACTACTATGTCTGATTGCGCAATATTTTCGCAAGTTTGATTTTGACCGCCTGATTCAAAAACTTCAAATGCATTATCTATAGGCCTATAACCATTTTTGGCTATCCATGCAAAAAGATACGTATAGACAGCACCATAATCTTTACAGCCCGCAGGTTTCTTTATGACTACGGTATCCATTGCAATTAGGGTTTTAATGTCTGTCATCGTGCCAAGCGTGCCGGCCAGTTTCAGCGCATCCTGTGAGACTGGAATTTGGATTTCAACAATGCAATGTTGGGCGTTTAAAGCAAACAAGTGTGGATTATTCAGATATACAAACCGCAAATTTCCCTGTGGGTTTATTCTGTTCTTTCCCGCAACCGCATAAAGCTCGCCAATTGCCTGGCCAACTTTTTCATAAGGGCCGCGATAAATTGTGTAAAGAATGGTTTGCGATTCCATCTTTCCTATTGAAATTGAAAAACTGTTCGGCTCTTGTGCCGCAGTAGTAATTGAATTTAAAACAAGAATGCCTGCCAACATTAATAATAATTTTGTTCTCATAAATTTCCTTTCTTTTATTTCTTTTTGGTTTGGCTATCTTCAATAATTAACCTAAGCGATTTTACATGTTCATTAAAGGCATCCCTTCCTTTGCCTGTAACACAAATAAATGTGCGAGGTTTTCGGGCAACGAACGTCTTTTCAATTGCGATAAAGTCAACATCTTCAAGTCTGCCTAAATGCGCACCAAGATTACCGTCTGTAAGATTGAGCATTTTCTTTAGATAAACAAAATCCATTTGCCCGCCCTGCTCAAGCGCACAAAGAGCAGCCATTATCCGCAGTCGTACAGGCTGATGAATTATATGATTAAGTTTAGCCATTTAATTCCACTTTAATTTAGTATATAAGCCTATGGCGAAAATTACTCCGCCTGCCATAAACGCCATCCACAAACAATAAATTTTCGGCAGAACAAAAAAACCCACCAGCGTCATGGCGGTAACGAATAAACCTGTCCCAAGCAGATACATTTCTTTAAACCACAGTCCCATTATCACATACGCGAACATTATCGCAGTTACAATAAAAGCATTCATTTGCATTCCATTAAATGGCGCAAGCAAACTCAACCAAATTGAAACATACAAAAACAACAGCCACCACATTGCGCCGATGCGCAGATTCATTTTTTCTTCAATCGGCTCTTTAAAAGGCATTTTTCGTAAAAGCAACGCCCAAACCAGATAGCTGCCAACTCCGCCGATTATTGCCATCGTCCAAAAAATTATATGTGCGTGTTTCAAATAGAAATGCGACACCAGATATGCGATTGCCAAAAGACCGCCCCAAAGCATCATAAGCGGACTGCCGTAAGCGCCCGCAACCGCTTTGCGAGTTCTGCTGATTGTATTTCGAATTGCCTCTAACGAATCTGCCGGATTTTCAGCAACCATCACTTCTGAATTATTCTCATGATTATTATCATTATTACCACACATTGCATTTTCCATCTTTCTGCCCTTTCTTTCTAATCATAGCAGAGTACTCTATCACGCAGAGTAACTCTTGTCAATGATAAATCGTAAATGAGTGTGAAAATGGAATAAAAAAGCCGTTTTGAACTAAAAAACGGCTTTCCTTTGCATGAATAGTCATACAATCCTACTCGAATTGAAATATGCCATCGGAACACATAAGGAATCCTATATTATTGTTAATAATGCCGGGCAGCGGGCATTGATGAAAGCAAGATAAACGCCGAACTTAAAAAACGTGCTTAAGCTGACAATTCCAAAAGGCGAGCAGGCTGTTGCAGATCGCAAGAAAATTGAAATTAAAGGCGAATAAGCGTAACTCATCAACAAATGATTAACGCTTTAATTATTTTGTGATTTGAGATTGCTTCGTCGTCCGAAGCGGAACTCCTCCCACAAGGGGACTAAAGCCGCAATGACAGTATGAGCGCTTATATGTCATTGCGAGGCTGTCGGCAGACAGTCGCGGCAATCTCAATCGCTGAATCGTAGTTTGAGAAAACCAAATGCAGTTAACTGTGATGCTCCTTATCGCAGTTAGCTGGTTTTTTTATCTATTAAAGAATTTCAACACTTTACCGATTTTTGTATTCTTCATTAATGATGCAACCTTATTAGTTATATCTATTTCCTCATAATTATATGACTCAATCACGATGCCCTGTTGACCAAAAAATTTCACTGCTTTTACAACCGAAGGAGTCATGAAATTACAATGAATTCTTACAATATTTTGATCTTTAACCCAAACCGTGGGATCATAATATGATATTTTTTCATTAATAGTTCTTTCGCCCTCAATTGCTTTAAAGATTTCATCAGGTACAAAATTTTTGAGGCAAATATCAATGCACTTCTTATAAGATGCCGATGATTCATCACGGCCCTTATATATTTCTTTTAATTTAGTAATTCGCACAGATTTAATTTCGCTATATCTTAGATCAATGACTCTTTCATCATTAGTAATATGCGCATACCAAAAGACCCGAATTCTAATAAAAACTCTTTCTAAATCTGCAAGCATCAGCCAATTGTTTGCACTTAAGACTTTTTTCATCATTCCGAAAGACATTACAATAAAAAACAATGCTAAAAATGCAAATGCTATAAAAAAAATCCTTGGCACAACTTTAATTGGTCCATTATCCTGATAAAATGCATAACATAGCACACATCCGAGTGATAAAAAAAACAATGTTAATAAGATATAAGGTAAAATGGACAACTTAAAAGTTGTGCGCGATTCCAGTAATGATAATTGTTCAATTCTTTTCAGTTCCACACAAGACCTCCTCAAAGAAATTATACAATTCTCCGTAATATTGAATACGGCGGCAATTTCTGTTCGAGTTTTATTTTTTGCGGATTATTCGCAAACTGTACTTCCGTGCCGTCGATCAATTTTAATGGGCTGGGCATTGCAATTTCAGATATTTCGCAGTTCGGCGTCATTACCTCTAATTTTTCGCCTGCGAAAATTTTATTTCGCGTATGGCAGATACACCCTATTTCTGTTTCTTCATCACCCACACTAACTATATCGCCCACAAAAACCGCTTCGCTGGATGTATCACTTTTTTCTCTGCTGTAATCTTCGGGCGTAATTTCGCCTTTCATAAAGCCTGTACTATAGCCTCGGTTTTTTACCCTGCTTAATAATTTCAAACAATCTTCAGAACTAATTTTTTTGCCATCAATCAATTGGCGATAAAGTGAAACTACCGATGCGATGTAATGCACGGATTTCATTCTGCCTTCGATTTTGAACGCATTTACGCCGATATTCTTGAGCGGCTCAATATATTCAAAGAGCGCCAAATCTTTGTCGTTGAAAAGATATTGCCCTCTTTCATCTTCAAAAACAGGAAAATATTGGCCGGGGCGGGATTCTTCGACAAGTGAATATCCCCATCTGCACGGATGAGTGCATTCGCCGCGGTTTGCTTTTCGGCCTGTGAGGTAATCGCTGATCGCGCATCTGCCGGAATATGAGAAACAGACCGCACCGTGGACAAAAACTTCAAGCTGCATTCCGCTTTTTAGAGTATCTTCGCGAATCTTTTTTATTTGCTCGAAAGATAACTCACGAGCCAAGTTTACTCGCGCTGCGCCTAATTGTTGATATGCAAGGACGCTTTGACTGCTGGTAGTGTTTGCCTGGGTACTGATATGAATTGGGGTTTTAATGCCGGCTTTTTTCAGCTCAAAAATAAGACCAATATCGGCTACAATCAGGGCATCAGCTCCCATTTCGCTAAGTTTTCCTGCAATTTCGACTAATTTATCATATTCATCGCTGAAAGGATAAATATTGAGGGTAATTAATGCTCTTTTTCCATTTTTATGGAGAAAATCAATGCCTTTTTGAGCATCATCAAGCGAAAAATTGCCTGCATACGCTCGCAAGGAACCAAATTCCGCGCCAAAATACACGGCATCTGCGCCGTATCTGGCTGCCCAGATAAGTTTTTCCAGCGTGCCCGCAGGAGCGACAAGTTCAGGTTTAAATTGTTGTTCTGTCATTTTCGTTATCGTAAATTGAATAGTATATTCGAGGAATTGCAGGAAAAAAGCAAAATTTTTTGTTGAATATTATTTTGTGTTCGCTGATAATGTCCGGTTCGATTTAGAATAATTAAAAATTCTGTGGCAATTTAATAGATATAAGGAGCGTTCATGGGAACAGTGCTCAATGCTCTGGTAAAACTTCAAAGCGTAGAGAATAGTTTAAGAGCGGCTAAAGCAAAGCTTAATAGAAGCCGACGCAATGTCATCTTAAAGGAAAATCAACTCCGTACACTTCAAAACAGTCTGGCGGCAAAGCATGAAGAGATACAGCTTACAAAAATACAGGCTGATCGTCTCGAATTAGAGCTTAAATCCGTTGATGAAACACTGGCAAAGTATCGCGCGGCTCTCAATACGGCAAAAAGCAATAAAGAATATGCCGCGATCCTGACAGAACTCAACACCACAAAGGCCGACAGCAGCAAGGTCGAAACTCAAACTTTAGAGCTAATGAAAAACATCGATGCTGATCAGGCGCAATGTGAGATAATTAAACAGCAAATCGAAATAGCCAAAAACGAACTTAACGAAGTTCGCAAACAAAGCGAAGAACAGGCGAAAAAATTCGAGGCCGAAATCGCAGTCATCGAACAGCAATGGCAGCAGGCATCGCAGGATGTTTCGCCGGATGCTCTGGAAACCTTTAAAAGAGTCGCTGAAACTTATGACGGCGAAGCGATGGCGGAAATCGAAGTGCAAGACCACAGAAGCGGCGTTTACACCTGCGGCGGATGCTTCATGAGCCTAACAAACGAAACAGCAAATACGCTAATGAGCAAAGACGAAATTATCCGCTGCCCAAGTTGTGCGCGTATTCTGTTCCTCAAGGAGACGGAGATATAACCGTTTGGTTGATACCATAACCATCTTTACAGACGGTGGAAGCAGAGGCAATCCCGGCCCTGCGGCTGGCGCTTTCGTTCTTTTGGATGAAAATCAAAAGCGAATCTTCGCCAAAGCAAAATTCCTTCCGCACGCAACCAATAATATCGCTGAATATACGGGCCTTTTGACCGGTCTGGAAAAGGCTTATGAACTGGGCGCTTCGGCTGTAAAAATTTACAGCGACAGCGAATTAATGGTAAAGCAAATCAACGGCGAATATAAAGTCAAGAATGAAGGCCTGCGCGAGCTTTTTGAGCAGTGCTTCGACTGGCTTACAAAATTTAAGAGCTGGCAAATCAAACACGTTTTCCGTGAAAAAAATAAACAGGCTGACAAACTTGTAAATCAGGCGCTGGACGCAAAGTCAGATGTTGAAATCGGCGAAAAACCTGCGATCGATACAACATCGAAACATTTGCGTTTGGGTGTTCTTATCAGCGGAAGTGGACGAACGCTTATCAATATTCAGCAACTGATAAAAGAAAAACAGCTAAACGCGGAAGTTGCGATTGTTATTTCTTCAAGATCGGATACTGTCGGCGTTGAAAAAACAAAACAAGCCGGTTTGCCTTTGGAGATCGTTCGCAAAAAAGATTATCCCGATGTGAACGCATTCAGCAAAAAAATCGGCGACCTTCTAATCGAGGCCAAGGTCAATCTTGTTATTCAGGCTGGTTGGCTTTGTCTTTGGAAAATTCCGCCGGAATTAGACAATAAGGTAATGAATATTCACCCCGCGCTTTTGCCCGCGTTTGGCGGACAAGGGATGTGGGGGCATAATGTCCACGAAGCCGTCATTGAAGCAGGCTGCAAAGTCAGCGGATGCACGGTACATTTCTGCACAAATGAATATGACAAAGGACCGATAATTTCGCAGCGGACTTGCCCAGTCAAGGACGACGACACGCCAGATACGCTTGCGGCAAGAGTTTTTGAGCAGGAGTGCATCGCATACCCTGAAGCGATAAAGCTATTTGCGTCGGGGAAACTGTTCGTTATCGGCAATAGGGTCTTGACAAAATAGGCATTTCGCAGTAAACTATTTACTGCAATGAACATACGGCAGAAAAAACTTATCGCCAACATCGTAACTGTAACGGTACTGACAGTAGTTATGATCGTGGGGTTTGGGAATATCAAAAACAGTATTAATCGTTCGGAGGGTATCCGCGCGATGCATGTTTTGAGCAAAGAGGTTTTTGCGTTTCGCGAAAAATACGGTTCGCTGCCCAGCGAATCTTATGTTAAGGAATTCATCGAACAAACCGACCTTGTAAGAATAGGTGTCCTTCAATACAGAGCGGCTTGGATCGATTACGGCTCTGAACCGAACAGTACAATCCTTGCATACTCGCAAAAAATTTACAGCGGGTTTGTCAAATCGGGATACGTTGTGCTTTGGCTGAACGGCAAAGTTGAATGGATCGAACAAAAGAATTTTGACAATATTCTCAACAAGCAGCAAAAAACCCAGGAACTGCAATGGATCCAGGAACATTTTCAGAAATTGGAATAAATAATTTATTCCTTCATTCCAAACATTTCTTCTTTAAGGTTTAAATAATAAAAATAATCTTCCTGTTTTACATTCGGCGGACATCTATGGTCGCAGAATGGAATATACCCGCCGCGTTCAACGTAAGGGGCGAGCGTTTGCATATATTTTTTGATTGCTTGTCTGCCTTCGCCGAGTGCCATCTTATCGAAGCCGCCCATTATTCGTAAGTCCTTGCCGTATTCATCGAGCAGTCTGCCCGGATGCGTGCAGCAGTTTACCTCGAATGGGAATAGACAGTTGATTCCGCTTTCGAGCAGCATCGGCAGAATCGGCCGAACATCGCCATCACAATCGGTATACCAGATGTCGATTCCGTGAGCTTTCAGCTTTTTATTGATTCGTTTATAACGCGGCACAACAACGTTTTTAAAAAAATCGACCGAGACAATCGGGCCTGATTTGAAACATATATCTTCCCAGCCGCTGGCATAGTCGAAATCTATTTTTCCAAGCACCTGATCGAGAGTATGTTCTACAGCCTGGCAGCAGGTTTCAACCATATCTTCAAGCATTTTTGGGTAATCATAAATCGCATACGCGACGCCTTCGAAAGTCAGCATATCTCTGATTTTGCCAATCATCGAACCGCAATCGACACCCAGCGGATAGTCGCGGTCGCTAGGATGCAATTTTTTTAACGCTTCAACATCTATCTTGCGAGCGGAAGTATCAATTTGGAATTTTTCTTCTTTTACCCTTTTCCAATCGTCTGGGTTTGTGATCGAAGATTTAAGATAATGCGGAATTGTGTCGTGGCCGTCTTTTGGAACTTCGGCAGTCAAGCCGTCTCTGTTCATTACGATTTTTGTCGTTGCAGTTTCTTCGATAACGGTGTTATCGCCGAAATTCGGTGAAAGCCAGAGATTACCGCTAAAACTTTTTATGGTGTCTAAATTGAAAAGCCTGTGGCCTTCGTCGTGCGATTTAACGTTATTATCGATAAATACCTGCCAAGTTGTGAAGTTTTCCTGCCAGTAGCCAAACTCCATATTAAAGCAGCGGTCTGTGGGCAAATAGTGCATCTGGTTATAAAAACGCTGCCTGTCTGTCATTGCGGATTTCCATTTTTTTCTGATCGGAACGATATCCATAATAATATCCTTTAAAAAAGTTTGGATTCAGCTTTAATATATTGTTATAATAACAAGCTGGTTTAAGGCTTTAAAGCCGTTTTTACTCTATTTTATTGCGATTAACTTTAAAATATTGCTATGCCGAGAATAACAGGAAACATTAAGAACTTTTTCGTATCGCAAATTTATGGCGATGTTCCGGGAGTTTGCATATCCTCTTGCGGACACTGGATTGTCAACGATCACCTTCTGCTGCCCAGGATTCGCAGCGATTATCTTGTAATTTATTGCGTCAACGGCAGTGGAACTTACATCGAAGGCGGCAAAGAATACAAAATAAAAAAAGGAATGCTGTTTGCCGCTTTTCCAGATGTGTCGCACAGTTACTGGTGCGACGAACAGGGCTGGGAAATATGGTATAGCCATTTCCGCGGAGACATCGCGGGCAAACTGCTCAAATGGTCGGGACTTGATATTCTGAATCCGGTGATTTATTTGGGAATAAAAAAAGATTTGATAAGCGTTTTCGGACAGTTGATAAATTCCGCGGTTCAAAAGAAAGTTAATTGCGAAATCGAAACTTCGTACATCCTGTACAAATTACTATTGCAGATCAAAACGAGCAAAGTTACCGGCGGAATTAAAAATAGCGGTATGCAGCAGGCTCTCGATTCAAAAGCGGAAAATATCGATGAGATGGCGAAAAATGCGGGAATGTCGAAGTATCATTTCATACGGGAATTCAAAAAAAATATCGGCATAACGCCCTGGCAGTATATATTGCAGCGGAAAATCACGCGCGCAAAAGAACTGCTCCATAACCGTGATAAAACTATAAAGCAAATCGCTTATGAAACAGGTTTTCGCGACCCGGATTATTTTTCGACAACGTTCAAGAAATTTACCGGTCTAAAACCAGGTGATTTTAGAAATACGCTGGATTGATTAATTTTGTTTAATCCAAATAAACCTTTTGGCCGGATGCGATCTTCAAATTCGGTTTTTTCGCGACCACATCTTCTGCGCTCAACGCATACGACGGCGCTATTTCAATAACGCAATCAATCGAGCCATCGGCTTTTTTCGGAATTGTTACGCCTGCGGCTTCGAGCCATTTGGCGCTACGTTCCGTCATCATTCGTTTTGTTACAGCGGGACTGTCTGCGCCTTCGGCATTTTTTACAGGTGCAAATTCTTCGCTTCGGATCGTTTCAAGAATAATAGATTCACTTGCAAGCGGCAGAGCATCGAAAACAAACGTTTCGAGTTTTACGCCGTTGGGTTTTTGCGGCTCAATTCTTTGGCCGGTTTGAATATCAACGTAAGGTATTTTTTTGACCGCGCGATGATACGGCAGAGCAAACCCCTTTGCGTTGAGTCTTTCAATAAACGTTCTGCTGATTATGTGTATCGCGATACTGCCGAGCGCGAAAACGAGCGAACCATCAGGATTTTTTCTATTTGCAAGTTCGTCGGGCAAATCGCTGTATTCAATAACGGTTACTTTTCCATCGGCGAGACAGAAATTGCCGACTTTTTCGAGCGGGCCGCATTTTGTCAGATATTTCGATGACATTTCCGCTTCGTCAATCGCGTGCAAACCGATAAACAGCGGATCGAAAATATTTATCAGCGGATTATCAACCTGGTAGTAGCTGATGTATTCGATGCCGAGTTTCTGCATATCCGCAACCGCGCCGCTCTTATAAATGGCTTTTAAGCTTCCGCCGTGGCCATCTGGTGATTCGGCAACAACGTCTTTTTCGGCAAGCAGGATTTGGCCTTCCATTGAATAATTAACTTCAGTGCCCTGCTGGAAAAAGTAAACGCCCTTTTCGCCAAGGCCGAAGAAATCATTGTCTTTGAAAATTTTCTGTGTCGGCTCGTGATTGAGCGGACTTGTCATTATGTACCATTTGGGTGAGAAATTATATTTTTTGCCGGCGGCTT
>MHYA01000074.1:21033-36453 GCA_001825675.1 Planctomycetes bacterium GWF2_42_9
CCAAGTCTTGTGCCCTGCCCGCCTGCGACAACGAACGCGGCGACTTTACCTTGCGACAATAATTCTTCGCCAAGTTTCTTGGCTTTGGCGAATTTTTCTTTCTCTGCGGGCGACTTCGGTTCAGCAGTATAAACCGGTGCAGGCTCAATCTTTGAAGGGAGATTTGTGGGCGCGGAATTTTTTACATACTCGCTAATTTTGGAATCAAGTGCGTTGAAATCTATCTCCTCGATTTGAGCAAGTAGTTTTTCTTTGCCGCTTTCGTCAAGTTCATTCCAGAACTTTAAGAGATGCTGCTGATTATGTTTAGTTAATTCCGATAATGCTTTTTCGTATTTTTCTGTAATCATTTTTGCATTTTAGAAATCAATTTCTATTTTGCAAGAATAATTTTAAATACAAGCAAATCAGAGATTTGTATTAGTATTAATTGGTTGGTTTTCGGTTTTTCTGGCAGAATTCACCCATCAGCTGCATCGCAACATTCAGTTTTTCGCTTGAGCCGTCAAGGTCTGCATACGCTTCGACAAGTTTAACCAAATCAGCGTCGGCAGGCGAATTACCAAGATGATGCGAAGCATTAACTATACTCGCATCCAAACCGTATCGCATCGCGACTTCGACATACGCGCGGGTAACGCCGATCTTTCTTGCGGGCAAATCACGAACGCTGTTTGTTACGCCAAGTGAGAAATGGCAATTCTTCAACTGCGGGTCGGTTTTGATCTTCTTGATCGTGTTGAATGTTCTATATGTATAACCCGGAACGCCCGGCTGCATAGGCATATCGATCGCTAACGGGAATACCGTTGAATCGAAAAATATCTCTTCAGCTTTGAAGCCGTGTTTCATCGCGGCGTTGTAAATTGTTTTCGCTAAATTATATAAATCGTCAACGTTGTCTGTCGTTGCTTTGGCTTCACTGATAAGCAAGCCGATGAATTTATAATCGTAATGCTTTTTCAACGGCATCATATTATCGATAGTATAAATTTTTATCGAGTTGATAAGCGGCGGCTGAACTTTTTCAGTCGTATCGTACCATTCCTTAAGGCCTGCGATAAGAACATTATCATCGGAGCTGTCGACGCAAACCGGTACGCCCCTGCTGTATTTTCGCACGAGCTTAACGTATTCTTTCATCAATCTGACGGCCAGAGAAGGGTCTGATTCGCCGAACTGATCGATATTGACCGCGATATAATCGGCGCCGTCGGCGGCCTGCGATTCGATCAATGCCTTGATATATTCAAATTCCGGACTGGGTTTATTAAAGCAATCATCGCCCAAAGCGAGAAGCTGCTGCATTATCTGCCCGGTTTTCGGTATCGAAGCGTGGATAGCTTCGCCAATATTTATAATCGCGTTTTTCATAGTATGATCCCTGCTAAAAAGGTAATTCGGTATAGAAGCCGAATGCTCCAGAGCGGGAATCCTGGGTTTGTTTATGGTTTTACGCAATTTTTCATAACCGCCCTTTTCCGCTCCGGCCGCTTTGTAGATTCTATCGCCAATGCAAATACGTTCAAGATTATTTCCGCATTTGCCTTCGACGGTCGAATCGCCGCAGGGCGCGTTGTCCATACCTTTTTCACAGCCGCCGATCGTACATAGGCCGAAATTCTCCGGCAAATAACAATCGCCGCATTCTTCGCAATCGAACATACAATATTTCATAGGCTTTTCGAGCATAAAGAAACCTTTATACGCAAAGCCTTTGCCTTTTTTGGCGCCGAAAAATTCCAGCGTCTTTTTGAAAGCGTGGAAACCATTATGTTTTGGGTCGAGAATTGCACGGTGCATAAAATTGAAAACTCTATGATTGGCAGTTTTCAGATACATAGATTGCTGCGTTCTGTTGCCGGCATCGTTATAAAGATAAAACGCTTTTATCGGCGGCCAGCAGAGATTATTTTTATACTGTTCCCAGTTTGTACCGATTTGAGCGGCACGTTTGAGGATTTTGATAAACATTTCATAATCGTGAACGCCGCCAACATCCACACCTGCCGCTCCGATCGCCTTATACATAGCGATTTGCTGTGCGGCGCGTTCGATGTGCTGATCGACAGTTTCCGAATAAACTTTCGCAAGCAGCTCATCGCTTACGAAACAGCCGGGCAGCTTTATATCGTGCATTAAACGCGGCGCGGGCGTGATTGTGCTCAAAAGATACACATTACCAATCACCGGTATATCTATATTGTTCTCTTTCAGGTAGCGCACTAGTTCTAACGATTTTTTCCAGTCCCAGCCAACCTGCGTAATCAGAAATTTCGCTCCGCAGGCGATTTTTTTCTCCATCTTATAATACTGCTGCATCTGTGATGCTTCGGTATATTTGAAAGGTGAAACAGCGGCGCCGGCGAAAAATTGCTTCGTCTGGGCGAGCGTTTCGACCTTCGCTGATAAATACGCTTCATTGTTTATGCGTGTGATTTTCGCAAGCAGACCCGTTGATTCAAGCTCAAACACGCCTTTGGAACTGACTGGCTTATCGCCTGTGAGTGCGAGAACGCTTTCGACTCCTGCCGCTTTGTGCGCGGCAAGCAAACTCGTGAGAGCATCGGCGTTTGCATCTTTGCAGCTTATGTGCGGAATAAAATCCAAATCGCCGAGAAGATTTTGGGTCGTTAGGTAACGGTTCACATCAGCAGGTTCGATATTGGCGACACCGCCGGGGCTTTGCGGGCTTGCTATGCCGACGAAGTTAAATCCTTGCGGAATATCTTTGCCGCCGCTGCTGTTGTATGCTGTGAGGAATTTTTGGATGGGTGTGTAATTGAAATTCGGGCCACCAACAAGTTCCGCAACAATAACAAAGCCGTCCTTTTTGAGCAGTGTTTGACTTAACCGTTTTCGACCATTCGCTTGCATTATCCAATCCTTTAATTAGGTAAATGGGTATATGGGCTGACCACTTCAACTTATCTATAAATATTTTAATCTAATTGCCGTTGACAGATATAGTAAATACGATGCTTTTTTGACACTATCCTGCTGTTATCGAAGCGGAAAACCGCCCAATGTATTTACGTATTGTTTGTGGATAAGTTGTTGATAACGCCTTCAAGATGTTAAAATAAGTACTTTGAATGACCAAGCGTAGAAAAACCCTTAATTAGAGCACTCCATAAGATTGTTTTTTGGAGTTAAAACCCAAAAATAAACTAAGTATAAGCCATTATCTTATAAGGATTTAAGAAACAGCTAATCAGGGAGAAACCATAGTGAGTTATATGGCAAATTATCTAAGTTATCAATTTTGCTCAAATCTTGTGCCGGTAATTAATTTACTCCGAATTGAGTTGTCAAGTGGATAACTTAAGATTTTTGAAAATGTATATAGCCTGTTAAAAATAAACAACTTATATTCGGACTTTATTTTGGGAATTAAGGTTAGATATTTCTGTCAAGTATTTCTTTGAGTTTTTTGCATGCATCCGCGGGATTTTTTGCATTGCAAACGCAAGATGAAACCGCAATTCTTTTTGCTCCTGCTTTTAGAACAGTTGCAGCGTTTTCAGTTGTTATTCCGCCGATCGCGACCGCTTCAACAGATTTATCTTTTAGAAAACTGACCGCGTTTGTTACGTAATCCAAGCCGCAAATTTCAACTTGCTGTTTCGTATTCGTCGCAAAGACGCAACCAACGCCGACATAATGCGGACGCTGTGCGACAGCGGCGTTAAGCTCATTTTGTGAATGCGTGCTAATGCCTATAAGAAGCGGCTTTAACTGCATTTGGCGAACAACATCGGCGGGCAAATCATCCTGACCAAGATGAACGCCATCAGCATCGGCGGCAATCGCGATATCCGCGCGATCATTAATAATGCTCAACACGTTATTATCTTTACCAATTTTAACAAAATCGCGTGCAAGCTGTAAAAGTTTCGCATCGGATATATTTTTCGCTCGCAACTGCATACAATCCGCACCAGCGTTTGCACACTGCTCGGCAACTTTCAAAATGTCAATTCCATCCTGCAAAGTGAGAATGCAGTAGAGCCGAACGTTTTTGAATTTGACAGCAGGGAAACCGAAAAGTGAGATATCTTTTTCGATTGTGTAACATTCGTACCGGATTTTTTCAAATTCCTGCGCTAATTTTGCATCCGCGATTGAAACCGCTTCAGAGATCGCACGAACCGCTTCAACAGTTCTGGCAAGGCCTGCGGTAACGCAATCTTCGAGATTTTGCCTTTTCATCGGGTCTGCGATTTTTAATCCGCATCCGACATCATTTTCCGTATCACGTGCTGCGATAAGACGTTGCGAATCAAGTTTGGCAACGCAAGTGCTCAATTTATGCCTGATTTCCTTGCATTTGCCGCTAAGATGCTGGTTATCGAGTGCGAACCGGCAGAATTCCTCCGCGACACGCAAGCCTTCACGTGCACGGTTGAAATTCGCATCAATTATCCTGTAAATCGCCTTATCCATAACATAAATCTATATGCCAACGCATTTTGATACAAGCGAAATTTGAAATTGACTTAAAAGGCTTGTAGTTATAAAGTGTTTCTTTTGATTCATATATATAAGGATAACAGCAGTGAAAATTTTAGTTATTAACGCCGGCAGCAGCTCGATCAAGTATCAAATGTTCGAAATGCCAGCCGAGAAGGTCGTCGCCAAAGGCCTTTTGGAAAAAATTGGCGAAGAAACATCAAAATTAACCCACACCACCGATTCAAAAGAACACAAAATCGAAACTAAAGCGGCTGACCATTCAGCGGGTATGAAATTGATCCTCGATACGCTTGTTGCGCCGCAAACGGGAGTAATCAAAGACATTTCCGAAATTAACGCGGTCGGGCATCGCGTCGTTCACGGCGGCGAAGAATTTACCGCATCTTGCATTATCAACGAACACGTAATTGGTTCGATCGAGAGATTCGCAGACCTTGCGCCTCTGCACAATCCGCCGAATTTAACAGGTATCAAGGCCGCACAAAAAGCGCTGCCGAAAGTTCCGCAGGTCGCGTGCTTCGATACGGCTTTTCATACAACTCTTCCGCAGACGGCGTTCATCTACGCGCTGCCTTATGATATTTATGAAAAATACCGCGTCAGAAAATACGGCTTCCACGGCACAAGTCATAAATATATCACGCAACGCGCGGCGGTTATGCTCGGCAAAAAACTCGAAGATATTAACATCATCACGTGCCATCTCGGCAACGGCTGCTCGATGGCTGCGGTAAAGAACGGCAAAAGCATCGATACGTCGATGGGCCTTACGCCGCTGGAAGGTTTGGTAATGGGAACACGCACAGGCGATTTTGACCCGGCGATTCTCTTTTACCTTGCGGACAAAGGTTACAGCGTTGATGATTTGAATACTATGTGCAATAAGAAAAGCGGACTGCTCGGCATCTCGGGCATTTCAAACGATATGCGAAATCTGCGTGAGCAAGCTGAAAAAGGCGACAAACGCGCGGAGCTGGCTTTCGATATTTTCTGTTACAGGATCAAAAAATATATCGGAGCATATACCGCGGTTGTCGGCAGACTCGACGCGATCGTCTTTACCGGCGGTATCGG
This sequence comes from Planctomycetes bacterium GWF2_42_9, assembly GCA_001825675.1. Taxonomy (GTDB): domain Bacteria; phylum Planctomycetota; class Phycisphaerae; order Sedimentisphaerales; family UBA12454; genus UBA12454. The sequence goes on from MHYA01000074.1 coordinate 26,584, forward strand.
CGAAAATACGCCAATCGTACGTTCGCAAACCTGCGGCGATCTGGAACAAATCGGCGTTGACATTGATGAAGCGGCAAATACCGCAAAATCACGCAGCGAACGCACGATTAGTTCATCCGCGTCGAAAGTTAAAGTGTTCGTAATCCCGACAAATGAGGAACTGGCGATCGCACAGGACACTTTCTCACTTGCGAAATAAATACCAATAGTTAGCCCCTCGATTTATTCGAGGGGTTTTTTTATAAAAAGGAGAGTAATATGAAAAAAGCGTTACTGCTTTCAATCGCATTATTTTTCGCTGCCGGCTGCGACAGCCTTTATTACGGCACGATGGAGAAACTCGGCAAACAGAAACGCGATATCCTCGTTGACCGTGTGCAGGATGCCCGCCAGGCACAAGAGGAAACAAAAGAGCAGTTCGCTTCCGCACTTGATAAATTCAAAAGCGTTGTCAATGTTCCAACCGGCAAATTGCAGGAAAAATATGACACGCTGAAAGATGAGTTCGATGAGAGTGAAGAAAAAGCCGTCGCCGTAAAAAAACGTATCGCGGAAGTTGAAGACGTCTCGAAAGATTTGTTCGCTGAATGGGAAAAAGAGCTGGAGCAATACAAGAGCGCGGAGCTTCGTGCATCAAGCAAGAAAAAACTCGATCAGACTCGCCAGCATTACAAACAATTAATTACCGTGATGAAAAAAGCGGAAAGCAAAATTGAGCCGGTGCTCTCGGCGTTTCGCGATCAGGTGCTTTATCTTAAACATAACCTGAACGCACAGGCAATCGCTTCGCTGCAATCAGAAGTTACGACAATGGAAACCGACATCGGCAAATTAATCGCCGAGATGGAAAAATCTATCGCAGAGGCAGACAGCTTTATCAAAACGATGAAGGAATAAATCTTACACTGACGTTTTTATAAATCGTGCGTTGCGCCAATACAGCATCATATCAATAAAGACCATTGCGCCGTTGAGAATGTAGAGATAAATAACGCCGTCGAAGTTGTAGACGATTTTATGCAGCGTGCCTGCGATATATCCGACAAAAACGATTATAAGAAACGGCAGACTTTTTCCGCCGTTGACGCGCGATGTGTAGGATTTGTAAATTGAAAACGGCCACCCCGCCGCAAAACACAACAACATTATTATTTCAAATATGCTCATAAAAAATTATCTATATTCTTCTTTAACCGCAACCGCGGAAATTTCAACGATCGCATCTTTCGGTAACTGTTTGACAGCGACGCAGACGCGAGCCGGGTATGGCGGCGTAAAATATGTTGCGTAAATTTCGTTCATCTTCGCGAAGTTGGCCATATCTGTTAGATAGACTTCCGTCTTGACAACGCTGGTAAGATTAAGCTCGGCGGCGAAAAGGACGGCCTTAACATTCTCGAGTACCTGACGGGTTTGAGCTTCGATACCTTCGGCAAGTTGGCCTGTTTGCGGATTGATGCCGAGTTGGCCTGAAAGATAGATCGTATTGCCCATTCTTATTGCCTGTGAGTATGGGCCGATGGCTGCCGGTGCATTGCCTGATTCGATTTTCTTTGTTGGAATCATTGAAGTCCCTTTCAAAATAGTTTTAGCATTAAGCGGAATATTTAATTCCTGACTTAGCATAAATTATTTGCCGTTCGTGCTCCAGCATTTTCTTTTTTGTTTCGCTTCCGCAGAAACTGAAATTTCCAATAACGCCATCGGAACGGATAATTCTATGGCAGCCGATAATTAAAGGCCAGCGGTTTGCGGCCATAACCGAACCGACAGCTCTTGCTGCACCGGGATGTTTTGCCATATTTGCTAATTGGCCATACGAAACAGTTTGGCCAATTTCAATACCCTTGCAAGCCTTCAAAACCCTTATAGAAAAATCTGACAGTTTCTCCCAATTTAACGGCACATTTAACATATCGAATTTTACATAAACACCATTGTAATAATCAATTATCGCCTTAGTTAACTGTGGGTAAATGGATTTTACTTCTTTTGCTTTTTCTGACATACCAACCAGTAGGTATGTTTTTGCAGTTTCTTTGGTTTCAACTGGCAAACAGGTTTTTAACAGGCCTTTTTCGTCTGCCCCAAGGCCAAAAAAGCCCCATTTGGTTTTGAAAATCGAATATATTTGTTCGCTTTGCAACATTTTTTTAACCTTCTCAAATTTTACAAAAATCGCAATCTTTATTTTATCAAAACATTCCGCGCTTCGCTCAAAATGACAAGTACGTAAATTCCCTTATAAATTTTTAATGCCCCTTCTTGGGTTTTCAGTCCTATTGTGTTTTTAAATAAAAAACTCAAAATCTACTACGTAAGTCGAAAGCAAATGATGAAGAAAATATTTATATGGCTACTTATTATTTTTTATGTTTCTGTATCTTCGCCGGCATGTATTGTTTCTTCAAAGAATGATATATGCCTTGCGGGAGCGAGCAACTATAGATATTGGTACGGCTCTGCGCCGACCGCGGCGGGAATGCTATTAAGCTGGTACGACCGAAAAGGTTATTCAAATCTTATGCCGGATTGCGAAGCGGAAACCTGCACGTTTGATGTCACAGGCGCAATTGTTAATAATTCAATCGCAAGCAGCGGCCATATAAATGATTTTTATCGCGCAGGATATGGCCACTTTAAAGATGATGTGTTCTTCCCAACTCATCAGCCAGATTGTTTGGCGGATTTTATGGGCACAAGTCAGGATTGGTACGGCAATGTGAACGGTGAAACAAAATTTTTCTTTTTCACGGACAACAGCCCGACAACGCCGGAGAAAATGTTAGGGCTGCATTGGTTCAGGCCTTTCGGTGATGGAATGTACGGCATCGGTGAATATATAAAGTATCGCGGCTATAAAACTTCGGCGTTATACAATCAGCTTATTTACGGTTACGGCGGCAAATCGGCGGGCTTTACTTACGAACAGTATCAGGCACAAATCGATTCAAACTGCGGCGTGCTTATACATTTGATAAATGAGTTCACAGGTTTTACGCAGACTGTTTATGGCTATGGCTACAATAATCTTGGAGATGTCCTGGTTTACGATACGCAAGGACCTTACGGCCAAAATCCAGGCTTCCTAAAATGGGGAGAATATTATTTTCAGGGCGGCCAATGGCTGACACAGTACGGCGTAACGATCGTGAATTTGCACCCTGCGCCGGAACCTGCACCGATAGTTCTAATGCTTACCGGTTTTTCTTTCTTTGTCAAAATTATAAAAAAGAAAATGAAAATTTTAAAAAGTGATGAAGAAGCGGCGGCACGTCAATATTTTCACCGTAATTAATTTTTTTTAACAGTCTCTAATATTTTGGAAAATTGAGAGACGACACTCTTCTGATGCCATTTTTAAAAATTGTAATGTAGGGGCGAACCTATGTGTTCGCCCAGGGCAGACACGCAGGTCTGCCCCTACAAGGGATTGTTATGCGGTACTATTGCATAACGCAAAATTGCCGAAAATAATATTTACATAAAACAGCCTCGGCCATCTGGCCGAGCCCACAATTTTAATATTTAATATTTTATTTTTGATATTATCATTCCAGCCAGTGTTCCGCAAGTTCCGCAAAATCGAGGAAGTTTACAATATTATCACCATTAGGCTTGGGCATAATATCGGCAGACGGAGTGCCGGGGGATTCGAGCCATTGCGATGCCATTATCGCAAGGTCTGCAATATCGACGGCGCCATCCGGCTGCAAATCGCCCGATGTTACGGGGCAAATCGTGAACCAGACATTCGGAACATTAAGACTGCAATAGACCGTCGGCGAAGTTGAGCCTGTCCAATTTAGCGGATTGCCGAAAGCACTGTCTGAATACGCATAAACACTTCGATTGCCGCCTGGGGTAGAATATTTCACCTGACCATTTGTTGTAAATGAGCTGTTATTGAAACTGAAATCCACCATCAGATTATTAACGCCATTATAATAGAATGGCGTGGTGAAAGTGTAAGTGGGCCAGCCGGTATTTCCGCGAGGTTCGTTCGATTGATAAACTGTTGTCCAGCCGGTTGAATCCATTGCGCACGAGCTGAAAACATTCAGGCTGGTGTGCTTCATTCGGATCGTCCAGTTGTTCATCACCTGACCGGGGATTGTTATTACGTGCATTGCCAGCGATGTGATGAAACCTCTTGGGCCGATTTCAGAAGCGCGATAAATGACCTGCGTTCTGCTGTCTTCGTAATTCGTATGAAATGGATAAGCCCAGTTAAGACTTCCTGTGCCTATCGTTACATCGGCACAATTATTATTCATTAAATGTTCTATCGCTCTTGCTAGATTTACACGCGGTTTTGTGATCGCGACTTTCGTATCGGTGATGAGGTCGCCTGTTGAAGTGAGAATTTGCCTGACACGGCTGGGTGTTAGATAATTTCCGGTAATTTCTTTGGCGGCGGATTGTATGCAAGCGACGGCTCCGGCGGCATACGGACAAGCAGCGGAAGTTCCGCCGAAATCATCGGCGTAATCTGTTGTTGAATAGCCGGGAAGTCCAACCAGATCAGTTGTGTAGTTTAAATTCGCGGGCGCGAGAATATCGAGGAATGTCGCCATATTTGAAAATGATGTAACCTTATCTGCGGCGGTTGCATCGACAACATAATAGCCGCCGGGGCAAAATGAACTGGCATATTTTGGATTTACGCAAGATGCGGAATAAACGCAAGCATTAAAAATTCCGAAATCGGCATCATATACTGCGCCGACGGAAATCACATTCGATAAACACGCGGGAACTGAAATCGAATCGCAGTATCCGTTGTTGCCCGCGGAGACAAGGAGCGTTATGCCTGCATCGGTCGCGTTGTTTGCGGCATTGGCGAGGGTCGTGTTCGATGAATCGCAGGGACTGTAATAACGTGTTCCGCCGATGCTGGTGCTTATGACGAGAATTGGATTGCACGGGTCATCGTTTTTGTGCGAGGTGCACCAATCCCACGCGGCGGCAAGCGTTGAAGTCGAAATACTGCCGGCAGAGTTTTTTGTTTTGAGCGCGTAAATTTTTGCACTGGGTGCAACACCGCCGATATAGTCGTTCACATCGCCAAGATCACCTGCGACAATTCCTGCACAGGAAGTTCCGTGCGGTTCGTCAGGAAAAGGATTGGAGTCGTTGTCGCCGGTGTCGTAGCCGCCGATGACTTTGCTGTTTGGAAAGCCGCCGCCGCCTAATTTTGAATGATTATAATCAACGCCTGAATCGCAAATTGCAACGGCAACGCCTTGGCCTGTGTAAATCGAACGATATGTAAGTCCGCTGATTAACGGTATGCCCTGGGCTAAATGTTCTTCGAGGATATAATCGGGTTCGATCGATTCGACGTTTTCATTTTCCAATAATTGATTTATACCTTCGGCGGTTATCTGACATGAAAAAGAAGGCTGATTTTCCAGACGCAAACCAATTTGAAATTCGTTGGTGTCCAAAGTATTGATAACATCATCCTGAATATTCTTTACGTTCTTTTGGAGTTTCTTCAAAGATTTATTGGAATCCCAATCCATCTTTTTTTTTGTAAGCATTTCGGGTTTTCGCAAATTGACTATAACGGCGACGTCGGCTGATCGTTCGAGCTGTCGAGCAATTACTTCTTCGTCAATTAATTTGGGAATTGAGTTCGAATCATCATCCGTGCAGGAGCAATCTGGCTGCGCAAGCGCATCGATAGAAAATGCAAAGCCTAATAATGTATAAAAAATTAGAAGTTTTTTCATAGACATAGAATCTTCTTCAATGATCTCTCTCTTGTTTCAGTAATTTAAACGCTTGGGAATAATTTGAAAATGCAAATTATAAATGAAGATGGATTCTTTTTTTTAGAATGCGTATTTAGAGAATGAAAACAGGCATACTATAATTATGTCTGAAATGAACTTCAGTAAAAAACCTTACGCCAATCGAGAGACGCGATTTCTTTTACTCAATCGTCTTTGCCTTCGAGAACTTTGCGAAGATACTGATTTTCGCGTTTTGTGGCTTCGACATCAAACAGCAAATATTTCACAACAAGCTGAAGATGTTCGAGCGATTCCTCAAGCACATCGGATTTTTTTACGGCAGTTTTCCCTTTTTTTGCGGTGAGTATTAAAGGTTTGTGCGACTGCACAGATGGAAGATTTGAAATTTCATCAAGAAGGCCTTTAAGTTTTGTTTCGAAAACCGAAATATCCATTTGCGTATCCTCCTTTAGAAAATAAATAAAATCTTCTAGAGCTTCCTGCAAACGAAATGTCCTTGCTTTTGATGCCAAAAAAATGCAGCTATCAAAGCTGTATATAATTGTACCCATCCGGTTATGGAAAACAAAGCATTTTCCAGCAAAAAAATAAAAAAGCAGGTGAAATTATATAAACTGGGCAGAAAGGCAAAAATGTTAATACCGACAAGCTGTGGCTTAAAGTAAACATTCATATTAGTTATTGTTTTGCTTGCACTTAAAAGAAAATTGTAGTATGATAGGAGTGTCCAATTTGGCGGAGTAGAAAACTATGAGAGTGAAACTGCCCAAGACACTTTGGCTGGTACAATGGCATCTGATTTTTGTCGCGCTGATGATTCTTAGCGTAATCCTTTGGATGTTCGGCGGCGAAGATACAATGTTGGGAGAAATTTATCTTATACCGCTTATGGTTGCAGCCGGGGTTGGTATCTTCGCGATAATTCTCCTGCTTTATCAGATTGCCGAAATCCTCACAAATCAACAGCAAGCTATTGATCACATAAGCGATGGTCTGATTGTAAGCAAAAATCTTTTCGAGCAAATCGGTCAGAGCGTAAAATTGAGCGAGCCTGCGAAAACGATTGCGTATCGCGATATGGACACACAATACCTGCGAGCATCGGTAATGGAAAAACTGCACCGGCAGGATTATAAAGCTACATACACGATGATCGAAGCAATATCGCAGCGAAATGAGTATAAGGCATTGGCGGACGAACTGAAAATTGCCGCCGATAATTACCGTGATTCGACAGAACAAGGGAAAATCAATCAGATAATAGGCTATATTGACAGACTGCTGGAACAATACCAGTGGTCAACAGCGAGTATGCAAATTGAGAGCCTGATAAAGAATTACCCTGATTCGGAAAAAGCAAAAGCGCTGCGTCAAAAATTCATCGATAAAAAAGAGCAAAGAAAGCGTCAGCTTTTGGCGGCGTGGGATGAGGCGGTCAAACGCGACGATACGGACAGGAGTTTGGTTGTCCTTAAAGAACTCGATACATATCTAACGCCAAGCGAAGGGCTTGCTCTTCAGGAAGCGGCAAGCGAGGTATTCAAAAACAAACTGCACAATCTGGGCGTTCGTTTTTCGTTGGCTGTCAGTGATAAGCAATGGGCCGATGCCCTGCAAACCGGCCAGGAGATCATCCGGGCATTCCCGAACAGCAGAATGGCCGATGAAATCCGTGAAAAACTGGCAACGCTGAAAAATTTGGCCAAAAACAAGCCCGAAGAGGTCAAAACTTAATCAAAACATTTCCTCTTGCATAATTGTAGGTTTTATTGTAAAGTAACCCATCTTATTTCTGGTTCGTAACACCAAATACGGTTGCGAAGCTGGTATCGTTTGTCTTTTTGCGTTTGACGTAACCGATACAAGTTCCGCAACCGCTTGAGTTTATGCGAACTTTGAGGGTGTAGCTCAGCTGGTAGAGCAACGCACTTTTAATGCGTAGGTCTTGGGTTCGAATCCCAACACCCTCATTTAAAATAAGGTCGCCAGAGGCGGTTCCTCAAATCTTAAATTTTAAATATAAAATTTTAAATCTATGACTGAAGCTGCTGAAATAATTAACAATCCTTCAAAAAAAGTCCCCTCCTGGCATATTCATAAACGCTTATATGACTGGGTTTTACATTTCGCACATACAAAACACAGTATGGCCGCCCTTTTTTGCCTTAGTTTCGCCGAATCTAGTTTTTTCCCTGTTCCGCCTGATGTGCTTTTAGCTCCGCTGGCTCTTGGCGCACCCAAAAAATGGCTGCATTTCGCGACTGTCTGCACAATCGCTTCTGTACTTGGCGGAATCGCAGGTTATTTAATAGGTGTGGGATTATGGGAAGTGATCGATCAGTGGGTTTATGCCAATCTCGGTTCGCTGGGCTTCACACCGAAAAATTTCGACACTTTTAAAAAGCTCTACGACAAATATGATTTTTGGATTGTTTTTACCGCCGGCTTCACACCGCTGCCTTATAAAGTTTGTACAATTTCAGCAGGCGTTGCGAGAATTTTTTTCCCCGGCTTTATCATCGCCTCCACAATAAGCAGAGCCGCCAGATTCTTTATGGTCGCCGGACTTTTCCGCTGGAAAGGCGAAGCGATCAGGCCGTTCATCGATAAATATTTTAATCTGCTGACGCTGGCTTTTGTGATTCTTCTTATCGGCGGGTTTTTGGCGATTAAGTTATTTAAATAAATATGACTGAAGAACAAAAAAAACAGTTGCTGACAGTCGCGCGAGAAGCTGTCAAAGTTGCCGTCTCGGGAAAGAAACCGGCCAAACCGGCTTCGGACGATCCCGTTTTAAATGCGCACTGCGGCTGTTTTGTTACCCTTAAAAATCGAGGCGAACTTCGCGGCTGTATCGGTATGTTTATTTCAAACAAACCGCTTATCGAACTGGTCAGCGAGATGGCCGTTGCTTCATCCACTAAAGATTCACGATTTTTCGGCGATCGCATTACGCCCAAAGAAGTAAAAGAGCTTGATATCGAAATTTCAGTTCTTTCCCCGCTACAAAAAACCGATAATCCTCTGAACCTGCGATTGGGTATTGATGGTATATATATTCGCAATGGTTACGCGTCGGGCTGTTTTCTGCCGCAGGTAGCGGAAGAAACGGGCTGGAGCAAGGAAGAGTTTCTCTCTTACTGCTGCTCGCATAAGGCTGGATTGCCCGCGGATGCGTGGAAAGATAAAGATACGGAAGTGTATTTATTCACCGCTGAAATTATCGAAGAAAATAAATGAAAAAAATTATCATCGTTTCAATATTGCTGCTGACTGCCGGCGCAACTATCGCCGCTCCTGCAAAATTATCAACTGTCGAAGGTTTGATAAGCTATCTTAAGCCGCTGCCGGGAGTGGTAAATGTCCGCACGTGGGAAAATACTTACGGCCCCGGCCTTATCATCGAAACAACTCATTACGAAATTTACACGACAATGCTTGAACCGTTGATGCTCAAGCAAATGCCTTCGTTTGTCGAAGCGCTATGGCTGGAATATCAAAATCAGATTCCGCAGCCGATAACTGCAAGCGGTCCAAAGTTTAAACTTTATTTATTCAAAGATCGAGCACAATGGGATTCATTCACGCAGGCTTTCACGGGCGATCAATGGCCGGTCTATCAGAAAATCAAAAAAGGCGCGTATTATCTCAAGGATAGCTGCGTCGCGTATAATATCGGCAGAACACGAACATTCAGCGTAATCGGCCACGAAGGCTGGCATCAATTCTGCAATAAATATTTCAAATACCGGCTGCCAAGCTGGCTCGACGAGGGTATCGCGCAGCTTTTCGAGCAGAGCACATTGGAAAACGGCAGATTCATTTTCCAGTCTTCGAAAAATTATCAAAGACTCGGTGCACTCAAACTTTCAATGCAAAGCGGCAAAGTTATTCCGCTCAAAGATTTGATTTCGCTTAACCCCGGCCAAGTTGTTTTCAACGAACAGGCAGACGCAGCGACGCAGGCGTTTTACTCGCAATCGTACGCACTGGTTAGATTTTTGCGTGAGGATAATTACGGCAAACGGCTTGGCGGTTACTATCAAATGATGCTCGGCGCTGCCAACGGCACTTGGCCGATCAGCGAAGAAGAAGCGAAGATCGCATC
>MHYA01000074.1:36476-43346 GCA_001825675.1 Planctomycetes bacterium GWF2_42_9
CTTACGGTGCAGTGGAACAGTTATATCGCGCAGAAATTGTTCAGCATTTATATCGGGCAGGATTTGAAAAAGATCGAACCTGAATATATGACCTTCTGCGGCAAAATAACCTACCGCCTTTCAGTAAGTTATTAATCGGAGTTAGCCCCCAGATTTATTCTGGGGGTTCGGCGTCCTTCGATTCATTCGAGGGGTTAGTAGGGGCAGACCTATGTGTCTGCCCAAGAAAATAGTTATTAAGACATTTCGTAATTAAAAATTTAAAATTAAAAATTAAGAATTTATATGAATTTCATTCTCGCATCGGCATCACCAAGAAGAAGAGCCCTTCTCACGCAGGCAGGCTATAAATTTGATATCGTCGTTTCCAATATCGATGAAGCGCAAATTTCAGCAGACGGCCTGACAGCAATCGAATATTCGTGCAAACTGGCATTGGCCAAAGCGGAAGAAGTCGCACAAAGATTTCCTGATAAATTAGTTGTCGGCGCAGATACGGTCGCCGATTTCAACGGCGAAATTATCGGCAAAGCCGAATCAGCCCAGCACGCCGAAGAGATAACTCGCAAATTATTCAGCCAGCCGCACAGGATCGTTTCAGCGATCGCGATGATAAAGAAAAACGCGAACCTGCAAACGGTCGAGTACGATATAACGACGGTTTACCCGATCAAGATGAGCGAACAGGAAATAGCGGAACACATCGCATCGGAAACTTGGAAGGATAAGGCGGGCGCGTACGCCATACAGGAAGGCCATGACAAATTCATCGAAAAATTAGAAGGCAGCGAAACCAACGTCGTCGGCCTTAGTATGGAATTATTTGATCGAATGATTATGAATGTTTGTTATTAATTGTTTAGCCCTGCCATCAACACTGCGCAACAATCTTTCTGACAACCCAAACCTTCTTTTGTCATCCTGAGTGAAACGAAGGATCTCGTCCGCCGCCCCCACTGTCATTCCCGCGCAGGCAGGAATCCACATCATGTTTAGCCCTGCCGTCACTACGGCAGGGTTCATGTCATTCCCGCACATAGCGGTTTAGCGCAAACCCTCTTGAGCGGAATCCAGTTGTTTAGCCGTCGCGCGCAGTTTTAATCCTCGAGTTTTCAGTATTTTTGCAACCTCGAAAGCAAAAATCAAAGAGGACGGCGACGCATCAGAGCCATGAGCGTTGGAGCCGCAGCGGAAACCCATAAGCGAAGCGGGGTTAGCGATTGGTAATTATTTCATCCGTTGGAGCGCAGCGGAAACTCCCGAATTTTTTGGGATTTTATTCCTTAAAATAAAATTCAGAGGGAGAAGGATCTCGTCTCATCTCTCTGAAATTTTAAATTTCAAATTCGATCGTCTGTCTTTCTCAATCTTACATTTCAATTTCGAATTCGTCTGTACACCCTTAAAGGGCAATCGTCTGAAATTCAAATGTCAAATCCATTTTCCGATTCGGCCGTCTCTCTCAAATCTTAAATCTGAAATATCAAATTCGATTCATCCTACCAATTTCCTTTCCCACCCTCGCACCCTTCTCACCTTTCACACTTTAAAAATTCCCATTTTGTCATCCTGAGTGAAACGAAGGATCTCGTTAAAACCAACGTCGTCGGCCTTAGTATGGAATTATTTGAACGTATGATTAAGAATGTTTGTTATTAATTGTTTAGCCCAGACCAATAGTCTTCTATATCTCAATTTCTGTAATTGGTGTAATTTTTTGTGTTATTGGGGTATATAGATCAACTTCTGTATTTGGTGTACTTATAGTGACAATCAATGAATAGCGACATTGTCTTTCCACGAAACCCAAATGCTTTCGTTCTCTCCACCATCCGGTAACAGGGTAAACGGCTACTTGCTCACATTGAGCAATATCAGCAGCAGGCAATGTACACCAATCACAATGGATTGACCCCCGCGTTCTTAAACGAGAACCAATAGCCCACGTCGTAATAGGATCACTAGTTGAAGGCCTATCATTTTCTTCATCCCATTCTTGGCTACTTATTCTTTGTTTAAATTGTTCATCTGTGTCGGTTGGCCCTTTTAATGCAAAACGTAAACCATGTGAAGCATATCTAAATTTCTTTCCCCAGCCTCTACGTCCTGGACTCGGTTCAATAAAATATGATAAAGTAATTTTAACCGTAGCATCCTGATTTGAAATAAGTCTAAGAGCTTCTTTAGGCCAAGGCAGAGAATGTAAAACATAATGATTAGTTTTATCTGCACTGCCATCAAGTTTATATGGTTGAATAGTTCCCTGATGAATAAGCGAAACAAAATTTTTAACTGTATGACGAGCCTTATCCAAATCAGGAACACCGTACCCGAAACAACGCAACCTTTTATGCCTGTCTGCCTCATTTTCCCCTGGTATCTGCCTTTCCATTTCATTTGTCCATTTAGCAGAATGTACAAGAAGGCCTCGGATTGTCTCTGGCCAAAGTTGCGGATAATCCGCCATAAGGATTGCGGCTAAACGTGCGGCTTGAGCCGTGGCCGCACTTGTATCACCAGAGCATGTAAGTAAATGACCTGCGGGATTAGCTGTTGTAAGAAGCGAAAGATCATTACAACCATCAATCCTTCCCGAAGGAGAACGCACATAATTACCGCCTTCCAATACAATGTCCGGTTTTATCGGCCAAGTTTGCTCCCATGAATTTGATGTTCTGCTTGCCGGACATAATCCGCCTATCCGAGCGAGAGGTTGATGTCCCTGAAAATCTGTTGAGCGAATCTGTATTTGGTTTGTAAAAGCACCAACAGTCAACGCATTCCAACTTTGTGCTGGATCTTGTATATTACTTGAAAGATTGCTTGTAATATAATTATAATTTACATCCCAGACATCTATATTCCCAGCAGAAATAATATAAAGCCGTTTATAACCATCTTCATCTAATTGCCCTGATGAATGTTGATCAATTGCCCCAGACCATGAACTCGGAAACCCTCTATCACGCCCTTGATCATCAGCTGTAACTGGCAAACAAGAAACACGATTGCGTCTTGGTGCTTGAGTTTCAGCCTTTGACACTCCTGCTATTGTAACATATCCCCATGTATCTTCAGGATGAGGTTTTGCATCATGAAGTATTCTAACAGACTCTAACCTGTGATTTAGTTGAACTGGAAGATTATTGATAAGTAATTCAGGAAGTTTATCTCCAAATAAAGCAAGCCCTGCCATTTCCGTGCCGTGTGGCTGATTATTATCTACGATAGCCCAATTAGGATTGTAAACATGTATATCATTATTATTTATACATGGTCGTAAAAGAGGGTGGTCAGCATGAACTCCATAATCCAATATACATACAGAAGGTGCATTTGCATTAGGCGGTTCTATTCGAGATGCCAAATTTTCAACAAAAGCTCTCTGGTCATGAGCACTAAGTTGGAGAAATTCCGTAGGGACGTCTTTGGCCTTTCTAAATTCTGCTATTCGATCAAGTAAAGGAATAAAAATTTGCATCCAATCTTGTGCAGAACCATGTACTAAAAAAACCGACCTCTCCTTAAACTTTATTACATTTGTGCTAACTCTAAGATTTGAATTTGCTGTAACTTCAACAAATGAAGAAAAAGCCTCGTCTGGATTTTCTAAAGAAGAAACTTTTATCCATACTTCCCACCAGATTTGTTCCGTGTCTGATGATGGAAATAAATTCTCATCATCTGTCCAAAAAGAACGTAGAACTGGAAAACGAATGCTGTTAATCACAGAAACAAGGTCTTCATTCTTCGGTCGTCCTCCTCTGGCATGATTTTCGGTCTGGTATCTTTCAATCTTTTTTACGAAATTTTTAAGTTTTTTTTCTGGAACATATATCGTTGCATATACTTTGCCATCGATAGACCTTACAGATCGAACCTCAATTCCCATTTTTTGATTTTCAAGGCTTGCAATTTTGAGGTCATAACCTTGTTCCCCAATCACCTCTAAACATAGGTTATGGATTTCATGGCCAGATTGCTCTGCTTTTGTTTTTGCGTCATTGCTGGCTTGATTTAACTCGCTTAATAATTTTCTGGCATGTACCACACGATCCCTTGGTGGTAGCTGAAACTGAAGGCCGCCTCCTCTAGATGGCTTTGTGTAGTTTAATTTTTGCCCCTCTTTTTCTATAATAATATGTTTGTATTGTTGCATAGTCCTCTAAGTCAATATTCTATCATGTTGGCTTCTTTTTAATCCGACATCTTTGAACAAGAGATTTCTTCAGTTCTTTAGTATTGATCTCTTTCCTATCATCCAATACAGCATCTTTAGCCGCATCTTCACAAGCTTTTACAACATCTGCATGAGTCATATCTTTTGCTGCTTTAAGTACAGTATTCCAAGCTATGTTGTCTATAGAAAAGTTACAAAGACGATTTTCAATAAGCTGCTGGGCCATCGGTAATGTTGGCAAACTATAATGCAACGTATCATCAAATCTTCTGAATAGAGCATTATCCAAATGCGTTTCAAGATTGCTGGCCGCTATAATAATGCTTGTTGAATTATCTTCTTCAAGAAATACAAGGAATGAATTTAACACCCTTCGAATTTCCCCGACATCTTGCCCAGAAGTTCTGTGTACACCTATGGCATCAAACTCATCGAATAGATATACCCCACGAGTTTGTTTCATAGCATCAAAAATCACTCGCAATTTCGCAGCTGTTTCTCCCATATACTTGGTTATTAAAATATGAAATTGAACCGTCAGTAATGGCAAATTAAGTTCTCCTGCCAAGGTAGAGGCCGTCATTGATTTACCACAACCTGAAGGGCCAACTAATAACAATTTCCGTCGAGGAGAAAGACCATGAGAACTTAACAAATCAAATTGCTTGTACTCTGTAATAACCCGTTCTAATCTTTCTTTGAGATTTTCATCTAACACCATATCCGTAAGCCTTGTTTTCGGATACGATGCAGAAAAAAGACCACTCAAATCACCTGTCGGTTGAGCAATTGGAATCGTCTTTGATAATGATGGCTCTATTTTTTGTTTTCTATGTGCTTCATCAATAAGTTTTTTTAATTCTTCTGCTAACTTATTATTTCCTGATCTTGCAGCATGAGCCGCTATTTGTGTAGCAACAGATAAAAACCTATCAGAATTATGCTCTGTATAACTTTCAATCAATGCTTTTAGTTGTTGTGCTGTTGCCATAAAACCTTATTGATTTATATTTTAAATAATTTTTGTTCACACTTCATATATATTTCCTCGACCAAAGTTGTGTATAATCTTTATAAGATATTTATTATATAAAGTTTTATCACTAAGACTATTAAATTATACGTATTACAAAGCAGTAAACATATTAAAATAGTCGCAATTTTCGCCGACTTCAATTTCACTGCTTTTCATTTTTTTCCTGATTTTTATGATTTTTGGTATGTTTTTTCCGATTTTTTCCCGATTTTACCCCATTTTTCCCGATTTTCCTTACTTTTTAGACCCCAAAACTTGCGCCTTGCGCATTCTTAAAAAATAAACGCGCACTTTCTATTGACTACTGAACAATGGCTACTAGAAATTGTGTTTAAAAAATTTTATGCCAGCTCAAACTTGCAGTGATTTCCACTTTTTCACGTTTTGATCGATTTTGAACGAAAATTAGCGCACAAAAATCAAAAATCCCGGATCTTGCGCTTTTTTAAGCCCTTTTTTGCGAAATTTCACAACACTTGATTTTGCTTGCAACTCCCTGCCTAATAATTCACTTACGCCATTTTACCCCTGAAAACTTGCGCATTCTTATTTGTAACAAAACCTGCCGTAACCCCTTATTTTGCATTGAATAGAAATTTTCGCTGTTTTTAAAAACTTTAACCATTTTAACATTTGAATTTATTTCGGATTTAGGGTTTAGTATTTGGGAATTAGTATTTGTATAACCGATAATATAGATATGCCAAGATTTACATATTCCAAAAATTCACGCATAAACTCTAAAGCTGCATTCAAAGCGGTTTTTGATTATAAGTTATTTGCTAGAAATGATTTAATTACTGTATATATAGCACCAAATAACCTTGAAAAACCACGGTTTGCGGTATCTGTAAGCGGGAAAATACGCCCAGCGGTCGTCCGCAATAGGCTCAAACGGCTGGCAAGAGAGGCTTTTCGGCTAAATCAATATGAACTGCCGGCCGGGTTTGATTATATAATTATTTATTCTCAATGGTTGTCTAAACGGGAAAAATCTGATATAAAGAAAGTAACGTTAGAGCAAGTCAGGCAAGGATTTACGACACTTGTCCGACAGATACATAAGCGTTATGAAAAACGACAAAGCCAACAATAAGAACATTGCGATAAGAGCGGCGATATTTATAATTCGCTGCTATAAAGCCAGTTTGAGCCAATACTTAGGCGGGCAATGCCGGTTCGTGCCATCGTGCAGCGATTATGCGATAGAATCGTTTGAAAAATTTGGATTTATCAAAGGAATGTATAAGTCTTTGGGAAGAATTTTACGTTGTAACCCTTTAGGGAGCAAAGGTTACGACCCCGTAGATTAAAAAATGAACACTGAAAAAATGTTTTCGATAAGTAAGGCAGCGAAATTGGCCGGCGTCTCGACACAGTCGCTGCAATACTATATAATGGTTGGTTTAATAAAACCCGCCTCGGTTACCGAAACTAACCGGCGGTTGTTCGATGATAAGACGGTTGAAAGGGTCAAGTTGGTAAAGAGCCTGAATAAATCGGGTTATCCGCTTCGCGCGATACGCGAATTGTTTCTGCAAGGACGTGAGAAAATTTAAAGGAATAGCGAATGAGCGATTATGATGTAATACAGCAAAAACGGAATATGATTGTCGGCGCGTTTGTGATCGTCGGTATCTGCGTTTTTGTATAT
>MHYA01000074.1:43357-59865 GCA_001825675.1 Planctomycetes bacterium GWF2_42_9
AACTGCCGGTGATGACGGCGAAATATACTTCGTTCACGATAACGGTATTGTTCCCGAACGCGCCGGGCGTTGATGTAAGTACGCCTGTTCAGTATTGCGGATACCCGGTTGGTAAGGTTACAGACATTGCGCCGCCAAAACCATATCGGCAGCCAGACGGCACGTTCATTTATCAGGTCGCGGTCGATGTTTCAATTTCGAACGATTACAATGACATACCATCGAATGCTAGAATAAAACTTTTCCGCCGAAGTATGGGCAGCAGTTTTATAGAGATATCAAATATTGTTTCCTCGCCGGAGGAATTAAACAAGCTGAAACCCAAATATCTTACAAAAGGTATGGAAGTGCAGGGTGAGACCGGCGGAAACGATTTGATACCGGAAGATTTGCAGAATAAAATGAAAACGCTTTTTGTGAAAGTCGGCGTTCTGGTTGATAACGTTAATATGATTGTCGGCGATCCTAATAACCAGGCGAATGTAAAAAGCACGCTTGCGAATCTCTCGAAGGCAACGGAAGAATCGATCACGACATTGCAGTCGGTTCGTGAATTTTCAAATACAGCAAATGCAAAAGTCGCTACCGTTTCCGACAGCTTGATCCAAACAAGCGATCAGCTTGGCGAGACACTCACAGAAATTCAACGGCTGGTAAATAAAATCAACGCAGGCCATGGTACGGTCGGCAAATTAATGAACGATGATAAATTGTATTATAATCTTGTCGAAAGCAGTGAAGAACTTAAACTCGCACTTGATAAAATGAAAAAAGTAATGGATAAAACAAGCGAGAAAGGCATACAGATTAAATTATTTTAGAACCCCATAATTTCAAATTAAGGATGAGGTAACAATTTGGTACATTTAATGTCAGGCAATGAGGCCATTGCCCGCGGAGCCTACGAAGCAGGCGTAACATTCGCAGCAGGTTATCCGGGCACGCCTTCCACGGAAATTCTCGAAAATGTCGTTCAGTATAAAAAAGATATATACTGTGAATGGGCGCCTAATGAAAAGGTAGCGTTCGAAGCGGCGGCGGCGGCATCGTGCGCGGGGGCGAGAGCAATCGTTACGATGAAGCATGTCGGTTTAAATGTCGCTGCGGATCCGCTGATGACTTTAAGCTATATCGGAGTTGAGGGCGGTTTTGTTTGCATAGTCGCTGACGATCCCGGAATGCACTCTTCGCAGAATGAACAGGATAGCAGAAATTTCGCACGATTTGCAAAAATTCCTATCTTTGAACCTGCCGACAGCAGCGAAGCAAAAGAATTTTTGATCGCAGCGATAGAAATTTCCGAAAAATACAAAACGCCTGTACTCCTGCGGACAACGACGCGCGTAAGTCATTCGCGAAGTCTCGTGCAGTTCGGCGAGCGCAAAGAAAATACAAAAACTATCGGGCTGGAAAAAAATCCGGCGAGATTTGTTCCGGTTCCGATGTACGCAAGAGAAATGCGGAAAAAAGTCGAGCAGCGGCAGATTGACGCGGCGATGCTCGGCAGCAAAAACGGGAATCTCAACAAAATTGAATGGTCCGATACTTCGCTTGGCATTATTACTTCATCGATCGCGTATCAATATGTTCGTGAGGTTTGGCCGGATGCTTCGGTTTTGAAACTTGGATTATCGTTTCCGTTCCCGGATGAATTAATAAAAGAATTCGCGGCGGGAGTTAAAAAGGTTCTCATTGTTGAAGAGCTTGATGATTTCCTCGAAGAACATATTCGAGCGATGGGAATTAAATGCGTTGGCAGAGAATTTGTGCCGGGTATGGGCGAGCTTTCAATTTCGACTTTACAAAAATCCCGCGCGATGATGGAAGGCAAAGAAGTGCCTACTGAAAAGCCGCTGAAATATGTAAGCGAACTTCCGGCAAGGCCGCCAGTGTTGTGTCCGGGTTGCCCGCATAGAGGAATTTTCTACGCACTATCGAAACAGGATGTTATCGTTACCGGCGACATCGGCTGTTATAGTCTCGGAACGTTCAAGCCATTGAGCAGGCTCGATATTATTCTTTGTATGGGCGGCGGCGTTTCGATGGCACACGGTCTCGATAAAGCAGGCGAGAAAAGAAAAGTTGTCGGCATTGTTGGCGATTCGACATTTTTCCATTCTGGCATCACAGGCCTTTTGGATATCGCATACAACAAAGGCAAATCGACAATAATCGTTGTCGATAACAGAACGACCGCGATGACAGGCCATCAAGACAATCCAGGAACAGGCAAGACTCTGATGGGCGAAGATACAAACGCGGTATCGATCGAAGAAATCGGAAAAGCGTGCGGCATAAAACGTGTCGTAACAGTTTTCCCGTATGATTTGGAAAAAACGCAAAAAGCAATCGAAGAAGAATTGAACGCCGATGAACCTTCACTGATCGTTTCGCGTGCACCGTGTCCGCTTCAGGAAAAACGAAAAGTCGGATACATCCGTGAAATCAATAAAGAACTTTGCAAAAAATGCAAGATGTGTTTGAAACTTGGCTGCCCTGCAATCGACGGCGCGGGCGAGAAACCTGAAATCAACGAACTTCTTTGCAACGGCTGCGGACTTTGCGAGCAGGTATGCAGATTCAACGCGATCACCGCAACAAAGGAGGCATAATAATGACTGACAACAAAATTACAAGTATAGTTCTTGCAGGCGTGGGCGGACAGGGAATATTGCTGGCGAGTGAAATTTCGGCACAAGCCGCTATGCTGGCAGGCTACGATGTGAAAACAAACGAAGTGCACGGAATGGCACAGCGCGGCGGATCGGTGCTTGCTCAAATCAGATACGGCAAAAAGGTTTACAGCCCGCTGGTCGCAAAAGGAACAGCGAGCGTTCTGGTTACACTGGAGCAAATCGAAGCGCTGCGATTCGCTGACTATCTCGCTGATGACGGTTTTTGCGTCGCGAATTCACAAGCGATCATCCCGGTTACAGTTTCGATGGGCGCGGCAAAATACCCGCAGAATGTCAAAGAGATGCTTGATGATGTTTTCAAGAAACTGGTCTTTATCGACGCTGCGAAAGTCGCGATCGAATGCGGAAATATCAGAGCGGCCAATACTGTTCTGCTTGGCGCAATGTCTAATCATCTTGATTTGCCGCACGAATGCTGGCACAAAGCGATCGAAGTCGCGGTTAAAGGCAAATACACCGATTTAAATATCAAGGCGTTTGAAGCGGGACGAAATTACAGATGAGTAATAATTTTTTCAAAAAAGAAGCTGAAACCGCATCCCTGGACTCGATTCGCAATCACCAACTTGAAAAATTAAAATTAATCACTAATCACGTTTACTCATCTAACGCAGCTTATAAAAAATTATTCGACGCAAAAGGCGTTCATCCGAAAGATATTAAAACGCTGGATGATATTGTAAAGCTGCCGTTCACGAATAAAGATGCTTTCAGGGAAAGCTATCCGATAAATCTTTGCTGTGTCGAAAAAAATCAGCTCGCTGAAATGCATATGTCCAGCGGTTCGACCGGAACACCCGTTGTTATGCCATATACTCTGGCGGATATAGGCCAATGGGCGGACTGTATGGCAAGATGCTATTATATGGCGGGCGCAGAGAAAGGCGATACCGTTCAAATCACGCCATCGTTCGGATTGTTCAATGGCGGATTCGGAATGTATCATGGAGCAAGAGCGGCGGAATTATTTATCGTTCCAACAGGCGCGGGCAATACGCAAAGACAAATCAAGCTCGCAAAAGATTTCAAAACAAAAGTTCTGACCGGCGTTGTCAGTTACGGCATACGAATTATGGAAGTAATGGAAGAAATGAAAGAAAAACTGCCCGATTTGAAAATCGGTATCTTCGGTGCAGAAATTTTCAGCGAATCCATCAGAAAAAAAATCGAAGCCGGTTTGGGCATTGAGACATTCGACATTTATGGTATGACTGAAACAGGCGGCGTAGGTACGCTTGGTATGGATTGCTGTGCACGCAGCGGAATTCACATCTGGGAAGATCATTACTATATCGAAGTATTGGACAAAGAAACGAACAAGCCTGTACAAGACGGTCAATTCGGCGAACTGACAATTACATCGCTCACCAGACAGGCGCTGCCGGTGATCAGATTCAGAACAGGCGATTTATCGAAAATTATTTCGCGTGAAAAATGCTCATGCGGCAGAACGCACGTTCGCATCGCACCGATCACGGGCAGAGTTGACGATATGCTGATCGTTAAAGGCGTAAACTTCTTCCCGCGTCAGGTTGAGCAGGCACTTTTGCAAATACCCGGCGTTGGCTCCAATTACCAGATCATAATGGAAGAAATCGACGGCGTGCAGGATGTACGAATAAACGTCGAAGCGGATTCAAGCGTTACCGGTTATACCGTTGAAAAAGTTTTGAAAGAAACGCTGGGCTTTAGTCCGAAAGGCGATGTATTCCCAATCGGAGGGCTGCCGAGACAGGAAGGAAAAGCACAACGGGTGTTTTATAAGAAATAATATAAAAAATTAAATATAAAATATAAAAATTGCGGAATCTGTTTAAGTGATTTCTCCGCTTCGTCCCGTTTCACGAGACTACGGTCGAAATGACATTATTACGTTAAATAAAATTAAATATGGAGGCTAAAATGAAAAAGTACGTGTACCTGGTTGTTTGTTTTCTCCTTATCTGCACATTTTTAAACGGCTGCAAAAAAGACAACGGCGGCACTGCCGATAAACCTGTAACTATTACCCTCACTTACGCGAACTTTCCCCCTGCATCGACATTTCCGTGTGTTCAGATGGAAAGATGGAAAACGGAAGTTGAAAAACGTACAGACGGCAAAGTTGTTGTCAAAACATTTCCGGGCGGAACCCTGCTCGACGCAAAAGATATGATGGATGGCGTTATCGCGGGTCAGGCCGATATAGGATGCTTATGTATGGCTTATCAGCCGGGCAGATTCGCTGTAACCAATGCTCTCGCCCTGCCGTTTGGAATCAAAGACGCGAAAACCGGCAGCAAAATGCTCTGGGATTTATATAATAAATACAAACCAGCGGAATTTGAACAGGTAAAAGTTTTGACAATGTTCACGACGGCACCATCGAATATTATGAGCCAAAAACCAATCAGAAGTCTGGCGGATATAAAAGGCATCTCGCTGCGGGCATCGGGCGGTGCGGGCGAAATTTTGCAGGCTTGGGGCGCGAATATGGTTGGTATGCCGATGAGCGCAACCCCGGAAGCATTGCAGAAAGGCGTTGTTCAGGGCCTTTTCTCATCGCTGGAAGTTATGAAGGATTTCAGCTATGCCGAACTTTGCAGATATGTAACTATGACGGATACTTCGATTTATCCGTTCGCGGTTGTTATGAATAAAGCTAAATTTGATGCGATGCCTGACGATGTGAAAAAAGTATTCGATGATTTGGCCGAAGAACAAATGAAATGGACTGGCGATTATATGGATAACCACGTTGATGAAGCAATCGCGTTCTCGAAGGAAAAATTCCAAGTTGAATTTATTGAACTTTCGGACGAACAAAAAGCAGAATGGAATAAAAAACTTGAACCGATTATCGCAAAATGGGTTGAAGATAACAAAGCGAAAATACCCGCACAGCAGATTGTTGATGATTTGAAACAAATGATGACGGAACCGGCTGAATGATTAAAGTTTTGGATAAAATTGATTTCGTGCTCCGCAAGATTATCGTATCGATCGGCGGCGCGGTTCTTTTGATAATGCTCGGACTTACGGTCGCGAATATTGTGATGCGTAAGTTCGGAATGCCGATTCAGGGCACTTTCGAATTTACGGGTTTATTCGGCGCAATAGTCGCAGCAGCGGCGCTTGGCTACACACAAAAAAGAAAAGAAAATATCGCGGTGGATATAGTCGTAAATCATTTTCCAAAATCATTACGGATTATCGCGGCGATTCTGAACGATACTGCTTGTACGGCTTTTTCCGTTTTGGCGGCGTGGCAGATTACAAAAATCGGGCTGAAACATCTCGAAAGCGGCGAAGTTACCGAAACACTGCGAATTGTCGCTTATCCATTTATTTTTATTACCGCTGCCGGATTCGCGGCACTGGCGTTTGTTTTTATCATCGATTTGTTTAAAAACTTCGTAAGCAAAGATAACAGCGTCAAACCTCTTTCCACTTCTGTTGAAATCAATCTGGAAGAAGGTGTTCAATGAGCCAAACGATGATTGGCCTTTTGGGCATCGGCGTTTTGATGGTGGTGTTGTTTTTGACCGCGACGCCTGTATCTTTTGCTCTGGCGATTGTTGGATTTTTAGGCTTCTGCTGTGTTGTATCTTTCGACGCGGCTGTTAATATGGTCGGGTCGGTGCTGTGGTCAACATTCTCGAAATACGACCTGACAGTTATTCCGATGTTCGTGCTGATGGGGCAAATCGTCTTCTACTCCGGCATAAACGAAAAACTTTACCGCACGGCTTACAACTGGATCGGCCACATCCGCGGCGGCATCGCAATGGCAACCGTTATGGCCTGTTCACTGTTCGCGGCGATTTGCGGCTCAAACACGGCAACAGCTGCGACGATGTCGACGGTAGCTTTGCCTCAGATGAAAAAATATAATTACAACCCAAAGTTAAGCACCGGATCTGTCGCAGCGGGTTCTACTTTGGGCGTTGTGATTCCGCCAAGCGTTGTTTTCATTTTGATCGGCCTATCGACGGAACAATCGATAGTAAAATTATTTTATGGCGGATTCGGCGCAGGACTTGTTCTTACGCTTCTGCTTGTACTGAACGTATATATAGTTTGCAGCATTAAACCGAACTGGGGGCCGGTCGGCGATAAAGTGGATTTCAAAACAAAACTCCGATCGCTTGCCGGCACAGGCGAAGTAATTCTGCTTTTCGTTTTGATATTGGTTGGCCTTTATGTAGGCTTCTTCACACCCGCGGAAGCAGGCGGCGCTGGTGCGTTTTTAGCTTTAGTTATTGCTGCGATCCGCAAACAGATGAGCATCAAACAATTCATCGGCGCTTTAAAAGATACGCTGCGTGCATCGTGTATGGTAATGATGATCGTGGCGGGCGCGATGATTTTTGGCAAATTCCTCGCGGTTACAAGAATGCCGTACAACCTCGCGGATTGGGTTCTGACTTTGGCGGTTCCGAAAATTGTAATTATGATAGTAATTTTTGGAATTTATGTAATCGGCGGAATGATAATGGATGCTTTGGCGCTTTTGATTATTACTATCCCGATATTTTTCCCGGTCGCGACAAGTCTGGGCTATGACCCATTATGGTTCGGCGTTACAATCACTGTGATAACAACATTCGGCGCAATCAGCCCGCCGGTCGGCGCTGTTACTTTTGTGGTTGCCGCGATGGCGAAGGATGTGCCGATGAAGGATGTTTATAAAGGCGTGAGCATTTTTGTGCCTGCGTATATCATTTGCATAATACTGCTGATGCTTTTCCCCGCAATCGCAACGTATTTACCTTCGCTTCTGAAATAGCCACTGGGTATGATTTTTTGTTTTAGCCACAGAGTCCACAGAGATACCTTTTATATTTCAACTACCTCGCTGGCTTCATAAGGCGGTGCAGTTGTCAGTTGGAAACTTTCATCGATAGCGTTCTGCTTAAACGCCTGTCTTATTTCCTTTATAGCGATTTGCGGAGTGTTTCTCTCATTGCTTAAATGACCAAGCATAACCGCTGTCGGATTTTTTTTGCTTTTCTTGATAACATCACAAATAAAATGCGCAGTTTTGGGATTTGGCATATGATACAGACTGTTGGGATTATAAAATTTTCTCAACAGCTCCATATCGTAGTTTGATTCGACAAAAATAAAATCCGCATCGGTAAAATATTTTTCCAAATCTTTCGCATCTCGAAAATCTGTCGCGACAACCATTTTTTTATCATTATGATAAATCACAAAACCGCACGTCAGAAAATACGGATGGTGCGGAATCTGAAACGGCTCAATAATTAAATCTTTTACCTCGAATTTTTTCGTTTCGTAATAATCGACTTTCAATTTTTCCAGGCCGGTGTATCGAAAATGCTTGCTTCGCAACGCATCGGCACAGTTCTTATGAATCCGCAGCTCAATGCCTTCTTCTTCAATAATTCTCATTGGGTAAAAACTGATATGGTCGGAATGCAGATGCGAAACGAGGATCATATCTATTTCTTTGGGATTTTTTATGTTTTGCGAAAGAATTTTTCGGGTCTGCCGCATAGTACCAAGCCCGCAATCGAGCAGGATTGTGGTTTTATCTGTGCTGACAAGCAGGCAGTTTCCGCTGCTGGAACTTCGTAATGATTGAAACTGTAATGGCATCCAAGCCCTTTATTTTAAAACACTTATGACATTAAACCAATTAAGCAACGTAAACATCATAACATCTTTTATATTTAAGGGTAAAAAATTTTGAAAAAAAATGTTTGACAACCTACTACAATGTGTATTATAAGTATTAATACATTTATAAAAGGAAGGCCAATATGGCACTTTGGATACAAATATCATCAGGTTCGCCGGAGCCTATTTACTCGCAGATAGTCGAACAGATCAGACAAGCAATCGCAAAAGGAGAGCTTGGCATTGGTGAAAAACTGCCGGCCGTTCGTAAACTTGCATCCGAGCTTATCATCAATCCGAATACTGTCGCAAAGGCTTATACCATTCTCGAACAGACAGGTTTTGTAATCACAAAAACTGGTTCTGGAACTTTTATCACGGACCCGAAACTTCGACATCATGACGCTATCGATATGAACGCTCTTGCGGAAAGAATCGATTCAGTTATCGCACGCGGATTAAGTCTTGGCATCAGCGGTGAAGAAATGATTAGTTTATTTAACAACAGGTTAAACGCTTTTGTAAAAAATAATGACGGGGACAAAAAATGAGCGAAATTGTTTTAGAGACAAGCGGACTTACAAAGTATTTCAAAGACAAATGTGTGGTCGACCATCTGGATTTGAAAATTCCGAAGGGATGCGTGTGCGGATTTCTTGGTCGAAATGGCGCAGGCAAAACAACAACGATCCGAATGCTGATGGGACTTTTGAAACCGACGACAGGAAACTGTTCGCTTCTGGGCTGTGATTGTCAGGATTTAACGCCGGCGATTAGACAGCGAGTGGGTTATGTAACCGAAGGCCACAGATTATATAAATGGATGAAAATCGGCGAGCTGGAAAAATTTCAGCGGGCGTTTTTCCCTAATCAATGGGATGAAAAACTTTTCAACGATATGATTGAATATTTTGAGCTTTCCAAGACACAAAAGATTAAACATCTTTCCAACGGCCAGCGGGCACAGGTTTCTCTTGCACTTACGCTTGCGCCGAATCCTGAATTACTAATTATGGATGACCCGACACTTGGGCTTGATGTAGCTATACGCAGAGAATTTCTTGAAGGGGTTATTCATCTTATTACACGTCAGGGCAGGACGATTCTATTTTCAAGTCATATCCTTGCCGATGTCGAACGAGTGGCCGATAGAATTGTTGTAATTGGTAAAGGCATATTAAAAGCAGACTGCACACTGGAGAAATTCAGAAGCACAATCAGAAAATACATAATCACTTTCGATACAAATATTCCAACTGAAATTAATATTGAAGGATTACTGCACTGTCGGTCTGACGGCAATTTACTTGAAGTTACGGTAGTGAACACTTCGGAAAATGCAATTCAAGATTGGGCCAATGCAGGCGGCGCAAAGGATTGCAAAAAGGCCGCATTAAACCTTGAAGATCAGTTCATCGAATTTACATCGCCGGTAAAAAAAGGGAAACTCTTTGATTGGGAGTACAAATAATATGAGATTCAGAGCATTGATTTATAAAGAATTACGTGAATGTATGCCGATCGTGAGCGGTTTATCATTAATACTATTAATATTGGGCTTTATGATGATGCGGTTTTTATATTCCACAGTAAGGGTTGCTGAAATCAAACCAGTTTATGAAGTTTGTGGCGGATATTTATTGGCGTTTTCAATTGTATTGGGCATCATATTAAGTGTACGGCAATTTTATATTGAATTTTCAATGAAACTATGGGGCTTTTTGCTTCATCGATCGGTAACCAAAGAATCGATACTTTTTGCAAAGATATTTACAGGTTTTATTTGTTTCATTCCATTTTTATCTATGTGGACAATTTTTTATTTTTATACTAAACCCGTTTTTGTTACTCCTCCTGAACTCTCATATTTATGGAAGGGATTTGTTTTTGCAGCATTTGGATATGTTTCATATTTAGCCGTTACGCTTTCGACATTGAGCCAAGCAAAATGGTACACAACGAAAAAGATGGGCATCGTATTCGGCCTGTGGATGTTTATTATGCTTATGATACAATGGCGATTATTAGGTGCGTGGCTGGTTATTATTATTTCAGCATCAATTCTGCTTATACAAATTACAGATTTATTTTTGAACCGTGAATTCGAATAGAGGAATACACTTATGAAGACAAAAGATTTTTTCAGATATACCGCAAGACCCTTAAATATATTTGTTCTGGTTTGTATATTGATTTTTATAATCTTTTTTTTAGAAAAAATAGCTGCTAACTTTTTTATCGTGTTCACACAACAGGATACACATAACAAACAAGAAGCAATAGAATCATATTTCACGGTGGTTTCTCCATCGGTATTTTACGGTTTCAACAAAATTATTGAAAATTATCCGATTAACTTCGATTTGATCTTTCCTAACGATAGAGAAGGATTAGTAAAGGTGTATTTTGAAATAATAACTGATTCTTACCCTAGAAATTTACTTATTAATATTCCTCTTAGTTTTCTAATGATGCTTTTTACATTCTGGCACGGATGGGCGAGGAAAAATAATCGAGTTTGTTTTGGTCTATGGATTATATTTGTAGGAGTATTCGGCCTTGCAGGTTTACTCACATATTTAGGATTGAATCATACAACCACAATAAAATGTCCTGCCTGCGGAAAAAATAGAAATCTGGAACAAGATAAGTGTATCAGATGCGATGCGAAACTGCCGGGAGCAAAAGCGTTGATAATTGCAGATTAACTTTGCCACAGAGAAATATATTTTAAATTAAAATTCCTGCAATGCAGGCGGTCATAAAACACGCCAGCGTGCCGGCTATCATAGCTTTAAAACCAAGCTGCGCGAAATCGTTTTTCCGCTCCGGTACAATCGTGCTCATTCCGCCAATCAAAATCGCGACCGAACCGAAATTCGCAAAACCGCAAAGCGCGTAAGTCGTTATCGTGAACGAACGCGGTGAAATTAATTCCTTAGCTTTGCCAAGATCAATGTATGCGATAAATTCATTGAGCACAATTCGTTCGCCAAGCAGCGAACCGACAAGCGGCGCATCTTTCAAATCAATTCCCATAATCCACGCAAGCGGCGAAAATATCCACCCCAAAATTCGCTGCATTGTAATTGGCTCTGCATTTAAGTTTGGCAGAAAATGCAGCAGCCAGTTAATAAGATACACAAATGCGATAAAACATATTATTACGGCAGCAATACTGATAGCCATTCTTGCGCCATCGACCGCACCTCGGCACGCGGCTTCAAGTACGTTGACATCTTCGCGCGGGATTGCAACTTTAACCACGCCCTTGGTTACCGAAGTTTCTGTTTCGGGAACCATAATTTTCGATAGGACTATAGCGGCAGGCGCGGAAATAATCGAAGCGGTTAGCAAATGGCCTGCGTCTGCGCCGAAGCCTGTATACGCGGCGAGAGTCGCACCGGAGATTGTCGCCATTCCGCCGGTCATCATCGCCATAATTTCAGAACGCGTCATTGATTTTATATAAGGTCTGATTACCAGCGGCGCTTCGGACATACCCATAAAAACATTGGCCGCCGATGCAAGAGATTCGGAGCCGGAAGCGTCCATCACGTAGACCATAATCTTCGCCATAATTTCGACGAGCTTTTGAAGGATGCCGAGGTGAAATAAAACTGTCATCAGCGATGATACAAAGATAATTGTCGGTAAAACTGAAAACGCAAAAAAGTGTTCTCTGAATGCTGGGCCAAATACAAATTCCGAACCTTTAGCGGAAAACGCGATTAAATTTGTTATTACGCTGCCGACTTTATCAAAAACATTATGCCCGATCGAGGTGCAAAGTGTAATAACCGCAAAGACAAATTGCAGAATTATTCCGCTGACGATCAAACGCCAGTTCATCTTTTTTTTGTTGGTTGAAAGCAGCCAGGCAAGAAGCACCATCACAAACAGGCCCGCAACGCTTATCAATCTTTGCATACACTAACTCCGATAGAAAACCGGTATTATAGCCACTAAGACACGAAGACACAAAGAAATTTAAGATTGAAAGCTGCCTCTAATTCCCACTATCCAGCAAATAAGGTTGACCTTTAATCCGTTCAAAATCTTCATTGCGTATAAAAGGCCAAATGTCGGGATTTCCATATTGCCGCATTTCTTCATCTTGCTTATTAGATTCGTAATTATTGAACGCCTTAAAAACATAACAGACTGATATCGCAGCAACTATCATAGGTATAATAAAAACAAGAAGCAAGAATCCATGATGATGAAAGATTAAAATGTTTCATTGCTATCGGCAATGTTACCATGCAAAAAATCACAAAAATACACGCTGCCAGAAACACACCAAAATAAAACAGAAGTCGTGAGATCCTCCCACTCCAGACCATGCTGCATCAAAGATTGCTGAAAGTGCAGTATCCTTGCTGCCCTTGATTATCTCAAAGCTCTTATCCTCAAATTCATCGTTAGTCATTTGTCCAGCGACAAAGTGCCGTAACTGTTCTGCTAATTGCTTTCGGCCTATTGTATCAACCATTAAACACCTCAATCCATCTTTGCATATTATAATATATTGGATAAGGAGTACAAGGTATTAGTTGACTTGCAAAAGGATTGACTGCAACTAGAGACAAGTTTTACCTATAAAAAAACTAACTCCGTGACAGCGGAGTTAGTTAATTGTTTTGTAAGCGTTTATTTTTATAAGGAGGCTTTAACGCTTAGTGCATATCGAACAGGGACTGTGTTTTGATGATCGTAACCTGATCAGGATATGCGTGGAACGCGTGAATGTGCAGCTCATCACGGCGGGCTTCGAAGTCGATATAGCTGAACGGCTCGAGGCCGGCAACAGCCTGTTTCGGAAACTTCACAAACATACCGCGATTGCGTGCGAACTTTTCAAGGTCGCTGTGACTTTGACGATAAAGATTTGGACTCATTTTCTCGACCTGGAAATCAGTCATATAGCTCATACCTTTGGCGAGCGTACATTTGTGATTTCTTTGGCCTGCAAAACGGAAACGTTCAATCAGCCCCCGACGAGGCAGCAGTTGAGTCGGTGTGCTGATAAGTTCGGAAAGACAAAGTTCGTTCGAGAATACACTAACAACATGCGAACCGCCTGTGGCCCATATCAATGCTTCATATTTATCCGTTTTAATAGATCGCTTTTCAAAAATATTGAAAAGCTCCGGATGAAGCGGCCTTTGATAAAGCGTGAAGGTCAATTCGCTGACTACTACATTTGTATTTGGTGTATCCATCTTTTAAAACCCATCCAGAACGACATTTCTTCTTGTTCTTATGCTGTCATATTAGCAAAATCAACAGTTTAAATCAAGGCTGTTATCAGTATTGATAATGCGGTTTTATACTCTTATAGGACGATTATTACACAAATTCAGCAAATAGAAGCAATAAGGATTGTCAAAAAAGTAATAAAAATTTTTAATATACCCCAAAAATCCTATTTATTTTTTGGTGATCGCTATTTTCAGTACTGTTTAAACAATAAAATGTTCAGAATGGTTGCGATAATATCGTAGAAAATGTGTGCGCCGGCGACAATACCGAACCCCCTTACTACGAAAATGACAGCGAAGTACATTCCGGCTATGGTCCGAAAAATAAAAGGTGCGAGTGCGAAAAGTTCGGAGCGTGCGAATCG
Source organism: Planctomycetes bacterium GWF2_42_9 (assembly GCA_001825675.1). Lineage (GTDB taxonomy): Bacteria > Planctomycetota > Phycisphaerae > Sedimentisphaerales > UBA12454 > UBA12454. Next base: position 57,308 of record MHYA01000074.1, read on the forward strand.
GCCGTGAATAAAAACGAAGTGATGATGCAGGCTAAAAAGCACTGCTGAAATTAGTATTGAAAACAAAATGGAGTTTGTCTTATTTACGCCTAGTATGGTTTCAAAAAACAGCATTAGAAGACAAATTAAAACCAGTCTGAAAATCAGCTCTTCGTAAATGCCGGCTCCAATCCCTGTAATGATATCCATTGAAAAATTGTGGCCGCTCATCATTGATGCCATTTCGGGCAGTACCGCTGCCAATCTTTGCCCCTGCTGCGATGGGCGATTAAGAACCATAGCAAGAACAATCAACGGCAAAGAAATTGTGATGCACTCGCCGGTCATCACAAGAAAATCCGACCAGACGATTTTCCACGGCAGCCGGGAAGTGATTTGCAGAACAATAAGCGTAACTATTATTACCAGCGGTGCGCAAATCCACGAAACTTTGCCGTTCATACCGATATAGTGCAGGAAATTTTGAATCCAGACAAACGCGACAACTCCGCCTCGAATATGACTGGCCGGGTCGACAAGGATTTGCGGATTGATCTTCAGAACAAGGATTTCGTACAGGATGATGAAAGGCAGCAGAAATATCAGTGCGTAAATGGATCGGCCTGTGCGGCCAAAATATCCGTTTTTCGCCGCTGTTTCCAGACTTTGCCTGCTTACTTTAGATTCCTTTCTATTCATAATGTATGGGAGTTTACCTGAAATGATCCAAGAAATCAAAATATATCATTTGACCTTGGCAAAAATCTATTAATAATGCACTATATGACACGAGATAAGATACAGCAGATTTATGAATCGCTCTTCAAACGGTTTGGGCCGCAGTTCTGGTGGCCGGGCGAAACGAAAGACGAAATTATCGTCGGGGCAATTCTGACCCAGAACACAAACTGGCAAAATGTTGAAAAGGCAATCGCAAACCTTAAACAGGCATCGGTAATGAGCCTTGAAAAGCTGCACGATTTGCCGCAGGATGAAATTGCAGAGCTTATCCGCCCTGCCGGTTATTACAACATCAAAGCCAAACGACTGAAAAATTTTTTAAACTGGTTATTCGAAACGCATAACGGTTCACTTGAAGAAATTCAGGCAATGCGAACCGATAGTCTACGCGAAGAACTTTTATCCGTGAACGGTGTCGGCAGAGAAACCGCTGATTCGATTTTGCTTTATGCTTTGGAAAAGCCGGTGTTCGTTGTTGATGCATATACATACCGAATCGCTACAAGGCATCATCTCATCGAACCGGAGTGCGACTATGAACAACTGCGAAGTTTGTTTGAAGATAATCTCGAAACCGATGTAAAACTTTTTAACGAGTACCATGCGTTGATTGTTTATGCGGGTAAAGAATTTTGCAGACCGAGACCAAAATGCAGCGGCTGCCCATTGGAATGTCTGCCGCACGAAATTATTGACCACGAATGAACACGAATAAATACAATATTAGAAAAAAAATAAATGTGCTGGGACAAGTGCAGGGTATTGGTTTTCGTCCATTTGTATTCAGATTGGCTGAAAGATTTAATCTTACCGGCTTTGTGTATAATCATACTGAAGGAGTAATAATTGAAATTCAGGGCGAGGGGAAAAATGTTGATTTTTTCATTGAAGATTTAAAAAATGCAAATAGAGAAAATCCTCTGATAAAGATTTCTTCTCTCAAAGTCATAGATATTGCAGCAATCGAAAATGAAAAATCATTTGAAATAAAGCAAAGCGAATCTGCAGGAGAAATTACCGCACAGGTAACCGCTGATATCGCGACGTGCAAAGACTGCCTGCGGGAATTATTCGATAAAAATGATTTTCGCTATCGCTACCCGTTTATAAACTGCACTAATTGCGGGCCGAGATATTCAATATTAAAAAATATCCCATACGATCGGCCAAACACAACAATGGCGGAATTCGAGATGTGTGAAAAATGTCGGCAGCAATATGAAGACGTGGCAGACAGGCGTTTTCACGCGCAGCCGGTTGCGTGTCCCGATTGCGGGCCTAAAATTTATCTTTGCGAGCCGAGCAGAAAAATTATTGAAGAAGATTCCGACAACGTAATTTCTCAAACCGTTCAATTATTAAAAGACGGAAAAATCGTAGCGATAAAAGGACTTGGCGGATTTCATCTTGCCTGCGACGCGGAAAATGAAACTGCTGTGAAAACCCTGCGCAGCAGGAAAATGCGGGACGCAAAACCTTTCGCGATGATGGCGGAACTCGAAATAATAAAAAGATTTGCCTTCGTTGGCGAACAGGCAGAAAAATTATTACAAAGCATAGAATCGCCGATAGTGCTGCTGGAGAAAAAAGATCCGAATACAATCGCACAATCTGTCGCGGAGAAAATAAATACCTTCGGCTTTATGCTGCCTTACACTCCACTGCATCATTTGATTTTCGCGGAGAAAAAACTAAACGCCCTTGTAATGACTAGCGGAAATATTTCCGATGAGCCGTTGATTTGCAAAGACGATGAGGCACTGGCAAGATTAGGTAATGTCGCAGATATGTTTTTAATGCACAATCGCCAGATTTACCGGCAGGTCGATGATTCCATT
>MHYA01000074.1:59873-66177 GCA_001825675.1 Planctomycetes bacterium GWF2_42_9
CATCGCCGGCAAACCTGCGATGCTCCGCCGGTCGAGAGGTTTTGTGTTGGAACCGATTATTTCCGGTATTTCATCATCCGTTGATATTTTTGCGGCCGGTTCGGATTTGAAAAACACATTTTGCTTTGTGAAAGATAATCATTTCATCGTCAGCGAACACATCGGCGATATGGAAAATTCAAGCGTTTATAAACATTGGCTCAAATCGATCGAGCATTTAAAAAAATTAATTGCCGTTGAGCCGCAAATTGCAGTCTGCGATTTGCATCCTAATTATTACTCAAGCCAATACGCAAGAAAGTTAAAATCCAACAAGCTGATTGAAGTTCAGCATCATTGGGCGCATATTGCTTCGGTACTGATAGAAAATAATATTAACGAAAAGGTTATCGGCCTTGTCGCAGACGGAACTGGCTTTGGAAATGACGGTGCGATTTGGGGATGCGAATGTTTGGTTGCGTCATTGGAACATTTTGAACGGTTTGGACATTTGGCATATTACCCTCTTGCAGGTGGTGATTTGGCATCAAAAGAAGCAATTCGCCCGCTGTTGGGGCTTGTAAAAAAATACAATATTGCAATTTCCGAACAAATTCTGCAAAGAATCGAACCAGACCAAAAGAAAACGCAAACTATCGAACTTCAAATCGAAAAAAATATAAACACCATTCAGACATCAAGTCTTGGCAGATTGTTCGACGCGGCGGCGGCACTAATCGGCATCGGAAATTACAATAATTATGAAGCACAGCTTCCTATAATTATGGAATCATTAGCCGACCCGAACGAAAAACAAAATTATGGCTTCAATCTCGCAAACAAAAATGGAATAATCGAAGTAGAAATAGAAGAAATGATCAAAGGAATCTTGAAAGATATGCAGAATGGCCTTGGGCATAAGGAAATTTGCTCGAAATTCCATAATACGATTGCTGATTTTTTGTTGGAACTTGCTAAAAAAGCCCGTTTGCAAACGGGTATAAATACCACTGCCTTAAGCGGCGGTGTATTCTGCAACAGATTTCTTACTGAAAGATTGATTGACTTATTGCAAAAAAATGGCTTTACTGTATTATCTAATCGGCTTTTGCCGGCCAATGACGGCTGCATTTCGCTCGGCCAGGCGGCAATTGCGGCAACAGCTTTAAAGAAAGGATAAGTTATGTGCCTTGCGGTACCCGCGAGAATTATTGAATTGAAAGACGACCTTGCTGTCGCGGATGCAATAGGCAACCGGATTCAGGCGAAAACATCGCTTGTGCCAGAGGTTAAAATTGGAGATATTGTTCTCATTCACGCTGGCTTTGCGATTGCAGTGCTCGACGAAAAAGAAGCAAAAAAAACTTGGCAGCTTCTTGAAGAACTTGATAACTTTACAAAAACTGATAATGTAGTTTCAGGCTAATATTTTTTAAATGGATTTTTTTTAGGGGCTGGAAAATGAAACGAAACGAAATTTACAAGTGCATAGAGTGTGGAAATATCATCGAAGTTACGCGAGTAGGCGGAGGGCCATTGGTTTGCTGCGGCCAACCAATGAAACTTATGACCGAAAATACTTCCGACGGCGCTAAAGAAAAGCACGTACCCGTAATTGAAAAAATTCAGGGCGGATTCATTGTTAAAATCGGTTCGATTACGCACCCGATGGAAGAAAAACATTATATTGAATGGATCGAGATTCAGGCAGGCGATAAGGTTTACAAACAATACCTTGCGCACGGCCAGAAACCTGAAGCGATTTTTATGATCGATGCTGAAAACGTAATCGCAAGAGAATACTGCAATCTTCACGGATTGTGGAAAGCATAAAATTAATTTCTTATTAAAGGAGAATCTTATGATAAGCGAAAAAATGGTAAAGGCGTTGAACGATCAAATAAATGCGGAACTCTATTCAGCATATATTTATTCGGCGATGCAGGCTTATTTTCTTAGCGTGAATTTAGATGGCTTCGCAAATTGGATGAGCATTCAAACAAAAGAAGAAATGACTCACGCGGACAAATTTTACAAATTTATCAATGAACGCAACGGCAGAATAGAGCTAGAGGCCATCGCAAAACCGCAGAAAGATTGGAAAAATGCTCTTGAGGTCTTCGAAGCTGCTTACAAGCACGAGCAGTATGTTACCGGCAGAATTAACAACCTTGTCGAACTTGCCAAAGCTGAAAAAGACTATGCAACTGAAAGTTTTCTGAAATGGTTCATAGATGAGCAGGTCGAGGAAGAGGCAAACGCTTTAAAAATAGTAGAAATGTTAAAAATGATTAAGGAATCAGCAGGCAGCCTTATAATGCTCGATCATCAGCTTGCAAAAAGAGAATTTGAAAAGGATTAAATTATGGATGTCAACTTTACAGCTTTGGAAGTTTTTCAGATAGCCGAACAAATCGAGCAAAACGCATCGAAATTTTATCGCGATGCGGCCGCTGCGGCAAAAAATAAAGATACCGCGAAAATTTTCACCATACTTGCTGATATGGAAGACAAACATAAAAATATTTTTTCCGAAATGCTGGAAAATTACAAACAAAGCCAGGAAGACGCTAATATTTTCGATCCTGACAATGAGATGATGTATTATATGAAGGGTATGGCATTGAATTCCGGCTGGGAAGGCAAGGCCGCTCCCGAACTTTTATTTTCCGGCAATGAAACGCCAGCGGAAATTTTAAAAACAGCCTTGAATGCCGAGCAGAATTCGATTAATTTTTATCTCGGTATAAAAGAGCTGGTAAAATCGAAGACTGACAAAGAAAAAATTGAAAATATAATTAAAGAAGAAATGAGTCATATAGTATATTTGCAAAAAAGTCTTGAAGACACAAAACAATAAGGAAAAAGGAAACAGCTATGCAAAAATATCAATGTCTTTTATGCAGCTACATTTACGACCCTGAAGTTGGTGATCCAGATAACGGCATTGAGCCGGGCACTGAATTCGCGGATTTGCCGGATGACTGGGTTTGTCCTGAATGCGGCGCTCCAAAAGATGAATTTGAACCATATAACGAGTAATTAGTGACTAAATGATGGAACGCATTTGTCCATCAGCTACGAAACGAACGTTTTGCGCGGAAACACCGGCGCCGCCGGGCGGTTTTATTGTCTTCGGCGCTTCCGGTGATTTATCACAAAAGAAAATTATTCCCGCCATCGCAAATCTCTTCAATAGAGGGCTGCTCGAAAACGGCTTCTACTTTTTAGGCTGTGGTCGAAGTGAAATGTCCGATGATGATATGCGGCAAATGGCGTCCGATGCTGCCGAAGGCATATTAGAAGATAAAACGGAATTCCTGAAACATTTCTATTACACTACCGGCGATTACAGCAGTTCCGATTTATATTACAAAATAAAAGAAAAACTGGCTCAAATTGAAAAACTTCACAGCAAACCGATGGGTAGAGTTTTTTATTTTTCACTTCCGCCTATGCTCTACGCGGAGGGCGCGGAAAATCTCGGTAAAGCAGGCCTGAATAAAAATGGCGATAAATTCGTTCGGCTTGTGGTTGAAAAACCTTTCGGCAATGACCTTGAATCCGCTACCAAACTTAACGATCATCTCTATAAGTGGTTCAATGAAAATCAAATCTACCGCATCGATCATTATCTCGGCAAAGATACCGTTCAGAATATTTTGATGTTCAGGTTCGCGAATACGATTTTCGAACCGATATGGAATCGCAATTACATCGACAATGTTCAAATCACTATCGCCGAATCGATAGGCATCGAATCTCGCGGCAGTTATTACGACCAAAGCGGCGCTATTCGCGATATGTTTGTCAATCATATGCTTAGTATGCTTTCGCTAGTAACGATGGAGCCGCCAGCTTCGTTTGACACTGAACGTATCCGCGACGAAAAAAATAAAGTGCTGCGAAGTATCAGGCCGTATAATCTTGAGCCGACCAGCGGCGATGTGGTTCGAGGCCAATATACCGCCGGTAAAATCAAAGACAAAGACACACTCGCTTATCGCGACGAAAAAAACGTCGATAAAAATTCAAATACAGAAACTTTCGTAGCGGCTAGACTTTTTATAGATAATTGGCGATGGCGAGATGTGCCCTTTTATTTGCGAACTGGAAAGAGACTTGCAAAACGCGTTACGGAAATTGCGATTACTTTCAAAAAAGTGCCGCACCTGATGTTCGAATCGATGGGGATCGGTGAACTGCCGGCAAATGTTTTGATTTTGAAGATTCAGCCGATGGAAGGAATGAAACTTTTCTTTGAGGCCAAAAGCCCGGGTACAAAATTGTGTATGGGCACGCTTCAAATGGACTTCAACTATGCGGAAGTTTTCGGCGGCGAAAATCCCGACGCATATCAAAGACTTTTATTAGATTGCCTTGATGGCGATCAGACGCTTTTTATGCGAATCGATGACGTTAAGGTCGCATGGGGTCTTGTTGATAAACTCTTAAAAGACTGGAAAGCGGGAAATTCACCTCCTTATATATATACTGCCGGCAGCGATAGTTTCAATCAGGCCGATAATTTAATCCAAAAAGACGGCCGATGCTGGCGAATCATCGCCGAAATGTAACTTTCTAACCAAAATAAAAAAATAATTATTTTTTAAAAAACATTTGACTTTCTGCCGATGTAGGACTAATATAGTCCTAGTTAATTTATTATTCTAAAGGTTTAAATAGTGGATGTAATAAGACGAAATACTGATTATGCGATGAGGCTTATGGCAGGCCTGACAAAAAGTTACGGAAAAACCCCTATTTCCGCACGTCAGCTTGCGGCGGAATATGATGTTTCGTACGACCTTGCCTGCAAGCTGCTGCAAAAGCTCTCGGCAGCCAAACTGGTGAAAAGCAGTATGGGCGCGGCAGGCGGGTTTGAACTAGCCAAGGCGCCGGCAAACATAAATCTTTTCCATATAATCGAGGCGATTCAAGGTGATATTTGTCTCAATAGATGTGTGCCGAATCCGAAAGCGTGTCCGAACAGGCCAACCTGTGGCATTTGCAAAAAACTTGTCGGCTTGCAGGGCTATATCGATGAATATTTAAAACAAATTACGTTAGATAGTTTATAAAAAAGAAATTCGATTGTCATTCCCGTGGAAACGGGAATCCAGAAAAAGAAAATTGAAAGGATGAATTATGTTTTGTTATCAATGTGAACAGGCAGCGGGCGGAACTGGTTGTACAAAAGTTGGCGTTTGCGGCAAAGACCCGGATATTCAGAGTTTGCAGGACACGTTAATTTTCGGTCTTAAAGGCATCGCCGCGTATGCTTATCACGCGAAAGAACTCGGCAAGAACGATCCTGAAGTTGACGCTTTTATGCACGAAGCGCTTTTTGCGACACTGACCAATGTCGATTTCGATTTAAACAGATACATCGGGCTTGTACTCAAGGCGGGCAAGATGAATTTGAAAACAATGGAAATGCTCAATAACGCTCACGTTGAGAAATTCGGTGCGCCAACCCCGGCAACTGTTTTCGCGGGCACAAAAGCAGGCCCCGGGATTGTTGTTACCGGCCACGATCTGCTCGATTTGATTGAACTGTTAAAACAAACAGAAGGCAAAGGCATCAATATTTATACTCATGGCGAAATGCTGCCCGCTCACGGTTACCCAGAGCTTAGAAAATATAAACACCTCGTCGGCCATTATGGAACCGCCTGGCAGAATCAGCGCAAGGAATTTGATGAATTCTCCGGCGCAATACTCGTAACAACAAACTGCATTATGCTGCCAAAAGACAGTTATAAAGACAGAATCTTCACTTGTGGAATCGCTGGCGCTGCCGGCGTTGAACACCTCGAAGGCCGCGATTTCAGCAAAGTAATAGATAAAGCATTGCAGTCCGCTCCATTGAAAGAGAATAAAGCTGGAACGCTTAGCACCGGTTTCCATTATACCGCAGTGCTTGGACTTGCTGATAAAATTATTGACGCGGTGAAGGCCGGAAAGATTAAACGATTCTTCTTCATCGGCGGCTGCGATGGTGCAAAGCCCGGTAGAAATTACTTTACAAAAATCGCGGAACTCGTGCCGAACGATTGCGTAATATTGACTGCGGCTTGCGGAAAATTCAGATTCAACTATCAGGATTTTGGAACTATCGACGGCATCCCGCGCCTTGTCGATACCGGCCAATGCAACGATTGCTACTCGGCGGTGAAAATCGCACTGGCACTTGCTGATGCGTTTAAATGCAGTGTAAACGACCTGCCGTTATCTTTCGTTGTTTCCTGGTATGAACAAAAAGCAGTCGCGATTCTGCTGACACTGCTCTACCTCGGAGTAAAGAATATCAGACTTGGGCCGT
>MHYA01000074.1:66192-71048 GCA_001825675.1 Planctomycetes bacterium GWF2_42_9
TTTCGCCTAACGTTCTGAACTTCCTGGTTGAGAAATATAATATTAAACCAATCGGCGAGCCGGAAAAAGATATGGCTGAAATGCTTGGATAGAAATTATGAAAACTGAAAAAAATACCGTTCTTAAAAGTTGTATCGCGCAAGCTAATAATCTTTCGAATTTGATCGAATACTCTGCCGACTCTGTCGTTAGCAAAACAATACTCGATAAATCGGTCGGCACAATTACGCTATTCGCTTTCGATGCCGGGCAAGGCTTGAGCGAACATCAAGCTCCTTATGATGCTTTCGTTCAGGTTGTTGACGGCGAAGCGGTTTTGACGATCGGCGGAAAAGATGTGGATGCAAAGGCAGGCGAAATTGTAATAATGCCCGCCAATGTTCCGCACTCGGTGCAGGCAAAACAAAAATTCAAAATGCTGTTGACTATGATTCGGGCGTAAAATGACTATACGAAATATTGTAAAAATTGATGAAGAAAAATGTAACGGCTGCGGGCAATGTGTAACTGCTTGTGCCGAGGGCGCGATTAAACTTATCAACGGCAAAGCAAAACTTGTCAGCGAAATATATTGCGACGGCCTTGGCGCCTGTTTGGGGCATTGCCCAATGGACGCGATCACTGTTGAAAAACGCGACTGTGCGGATTTCAACGAAGAGGCAGTGAAAAAACATCTTGAAAACGAAATAAAGCCGCAAGCCGCACCGCACGCTCACGGTTTCGTTTGCCCCGGCACTATGGCAAAACAATTCGCGAAAACAGACGCAACGCAAGGCGACACAACTTCGCAATTAACACATTGGCCAGTGCAGCTTAGCTTAATTTCGCCGAACGCGCCGTTTTTGAAAGACGCAGATTTACTTTTAACGGCTGACTGCGTGCCTTTCGCGATGGGTGATTTTCACAGCAAATTACTGAAAGATCACAAAGTTATAATTGCCTGTCCAAAATTAGACGATGTCGAACCTTATATCGAAAAGATGACAGAGATAATTCGAAATGGCAACATTAAAAGCCTTACCGTCGTACATATGGAAGTTCCGTGCTGCTTTGGTTTGATGCGGGTTGTTCAGCAGGCAATCGCAAACAGCGGCAAAGAATTTAATTTTAAAGAAATTACAATCGGCCTAGATGGCCAAGTAAAATAGTTAGCCCCTCGATTTATTCGAGGGGTTCTTAAAAAGAGAATGTGTGAAAAAATGGATTTCATTAAATCCTTTATGATAGATTTTTGGGCGATGGTCGCCGAGATGAGTCCGTATCTTTTGTTCGGATTCGCAGTTGCCGGCATATTAAAAGTTTTGATACCGACAAGTTTTGTACAAAGGCATCTGGGGGGAAGAGGTATTTGGCCGATTTTGAAATCTTCATTGTTCGGCATACCTCTGCCTTTGTGCAGCTGCGGAGTTATTCCGGTCTCGATGTCGCTGCACAAACGCGGCGCAAGCAAAGGCGCAACTACCGCATTTCTTCTAAGCACTCCTCAAACCGGCGTGGACAGCTTACTGGTAACATACAGTTTATTAGGCCCGATTTTCACAATCGCCCGCCCAATCGTCGCGTTAATTACGGGCATCATTGGCGGAACAGCGGTTGATTTGCTCGACCACAAACCAACAACTAATTGGCAGCCCGAACCCGACCATCATTCGACTTCACATCGAGGCTATTTTAAAATAGGATTCAAACACGCGTTTATCGTTTTGCCGCGAGACATCGGTACTGAAATGTTAATCGGTCTGATTATCGCCGCGATTATTTCCGTTTCGCTGCCCGATAATTTTTTCGCGGATAAAATCGGAACAGGAATCGTGTCAATGCTGGCAATGATGCTTGTTAGTGTTCCTCTCTATGTTTGCGCGACCGCTTCGGTTCCTATTGCGGTGGCGCTCATTGCCAAAGGTCTTTCACCGGGTGCGGCTCTTGTGTTTCTCATTTGCGGCCCGGAAACCAACGCAGCGGCGATCACTATGATTTGGAGAGTGTTAGGGCATCGCACCACGTTTATTTATTTATCGACCGTCGTGGTTTGCGCACTGACATCGGGTTTATTATTAGATTTACTGTTCACAAACTTAAGCAGCGAAATTCACAGCCACTACCACGAGATGTCGACATCGCTATTTGGCCACATCAGCGCAGTAGTTCTGCTTGCCATATTATTTTATGGAATTTATAGAAAACACCATAAAAAAACACCCGCCCCATTGCGAACCACATAAATGCGGATGTAAAAAATAAAACTTCGTTCCAAATTTTAACTCTGTGATCTCTGTGGCTATATCAATATTTTATCCATCATACGCGGAAACGCGATACACTGGCGGATATGTTTTTCGCCCGTTATCCAGGCAAGCGTTCTTTCAACGCCGAGACCAAAACCGCCGTGCGGTACAGAGCCGTATCTTCGCAAATCAAGATACCATTGATAATTTTCGAGTTTGTAGCCGTGCTCATTGATTCTTGCGAGCAGTTTTTCATAACTATCTTCACGCATCGATCCGCCGATGATCTCGCCGAATCCCGCAGGCGCGAGCATATCGAAATTCTGCACTACCTTTGGATTTTCATCCTGTTTCATATAAAATGCTTTTGCTTCTCTCGGATAATGCGTTACAAAAATCGGCTTATCGTGCATTAATGAAATAATCGTTTCATCGCTGCCGCCCAAATCCTCGCCCCACTTAAATTCTGATGCAAGTTTTGCGTGCTTTGGATTATTTTCGATTTTAGTTTCAATTTCATCAAGATCGCTTCGCAGGTCAATTAATTCCGCCGCGATTTTATCCTGACGCCATTGTTTTATCTGCCCTTTTGCTTCAGCTTCAAGAGCGGCAATTTTATTTTCAATTTCCTGTTTCTGCGATTTGAAATCGGCAAGCTGCGCAGCCATAAAGTCCTGCGTTTTCTGACTTGTCAAGATTTCGTGAGCCTGCGTGTATGTCAGCCGATAAAACGGCGGCACAATTTTCTTAAGCGCTTCGATATCTGCGCCAAGCGTTTTTAATTCCGCTTCATTATCCTCTAAAACTCTTTTTACTATAAACGAAACAAAATTTTCCGCGATTTCCAAAAGCCCCGGCAAATCGACAAACGCAACTTCCGGCTCAACCATCCAGAATTCAGTTAAATGCCTTCGCGTTTTGCTTTTTTCCGCTCTAAAAGTCGGGCCGAAACAATAAACTCTGCCGTAACTCATCGCAGCGCATTCGAGGTGAAGCTGACCTGTCTGCGAAAGAAACGCAGGCATTTCAAAATAATCTACATTAAACAGACTGCCCGCTTCTTCGCCGACAATGCCGGTAAGGATCGGGGAATCGACAAGGGTAAAATCATTCTCATTAAAAAATTGTCTTATCGCGTTGATAACCGTATGGCGGATCTTGCCGATGCACCATTGTCTTTGCGAACGCAGATGCAAATGACGGTTCTTCAAAAGAAAATCGATGCCGTGCTGCTTTGGCGTGATTGGATAATCAACCGATTCGCACAAAACTTCAGCACCGCTAACAAGAAGTTCGTAACCGCCGACACTTCGTTCATCTTTGCGAACAGTGCCTTTAAACGTAACCGAAGATTCAGCGCCGAGCCTTTTGATTTTCTCGAAAAGTTCCTCGCTGATCTTGCCTTTTTCGATAACGCACTGGCAAAGTCCGCTTCCGTCACGGATAACGATGAATATAAGTTTTCCGCTTGGACGGGAATGATAAACCCATCCGCCGATGGTTACTTCTTTTTCCGCGAAATTTTTTAAATTATTGATTTTAACAATGTCTTTAAACATTTTTAATCAACCTTAACTTTAAACACAATTTTCGTAACATCCTGCGGCTGGTCAACCTGTCTGCCCGGCATGTGTGCGTCTGTCGGCCAGAAAATCGCGAAATACCCTTGAGGCACGGTTAAATAAGTCAGTTTTTTGCTTACACCGAAAAATTCAACATCTTTTTCTTCGCTATATGGATCGACAGTCGTCAAACCATCAACGACATCAACACCCATTTTTTCGCTGCCGTTCACCATATATTGAATGTCAATATATTTGCGATGTCCTTCAGTTTTTTCCAGCGGTGCGCCAGTCTTATAACGCTGAACGATATAATATAAGTTTGTGCCGTCAAGTTCATACTTGCCGTCTGCCATATTTGTAAAATCTGTTTCTGCTGCGAACTTTAAAGCCTTCGCGATCCGCGGTGAAAGATTCGTATAAAGCTCGTAATTTTTTATGCTGTCAAATACCATTTTACTATTCCTTTCTTGAGTCTCTTTTTTTTCAGTCGATGTACACGATGTGAAAATAATCACCATCGGCAAAGTCAACGCTAATGCTATCAGTTTCTTTTTCATAAATTCTCGAATCCCTTCTTAAAAAATTCGTTATTGCTGCTCTGGCCTGCTTGGTATTATGATCGCAGCAATAATATAGGTAATGACTACCGGGATTATAGCCGTAACCAAAGCCAGAAATACCACTGCCAATCTGATTAGCGTAGAATCAATATCAAGCATTTCAGCAATTCCGCCGCAAACGCCAAAAATCTTTTTATCCGTTTTAGACAAATAAAGCTTTTTCATAAACTCTCCTTCAATTAATTTTATATATCCAGCTTTTCTCTAAGATATTGTTTTACCTGTGAAAGGTTGATCCTATCCTGTTTCATACTGTCTCTTTCACGGATTGTAACCGTCTGGTCTTCTTTCGACTGGCCATCGATAGTAATGCAGTAAGGCGTGCCCGCTTCGTCCTGTCTGCGGTAACGTCTGCCGACTGCGCCTTTTTCATCGTAGAAACAGGTAAAATATTTTTTCAGGTCGTCATACATATTTGTCGCGATTTCAGGCAGCCCATCTTTTTT
>MHYA01000074.1:71063-74921 GCA_001825675.1 Planctomycetes bacterium GWF2_42_9
TTTACCGGCGCAAGTGTCGGATGGAAACGCAGTACGCTTCGCTTTTCGCCATTGACTTCATCTTCATCATAAGCATCAACGAGGAAAGCAAGACAGCTTCTATCGATACCCGCGCTTGGTTCGATCACATACGGAATATAACGCTGCTTTGCTTCTTCATCGAAAAAGCTAAGCGGGCCTTTCTGATAATCTTCGGCCTCGCTGTTAAGATCGATCTTTGAAAGGTCGCCCTTCTTTTCGTACCATGAATTCAAGGTTCGCATACCGCGCTGGTGCTGGCGAAGATCGAAATCGGTTCTATTTGCGATACCTTCAAGTTCCTGCCAATCGCCGGAGCCGAACGGAAATTTATATTCAACGTCAACACAGCCTTTCGCGTAATGCGCCAATTCATCTTTATCGTGCTGACGCAAACGCAGATTGTCTTTTTTCATTCCAAGATTCAGATACCAGTTGAAGCGTGCTTCTTTCCAATGGTCGTACCATTTTTCGTCTGTACCAGGTGCGCAGAAAAATTCGATTTCAGCCTGTTCGAATTCGCGCGTTCTGAAAATGAACGCTTTTGTCGTAACTTCATTTCTAAAACTTTTTCCGATTTGTGCGATACCGAAAGGAACTTTTACTCTTGTCGTATCGAGCACGTTCCTGAAATTAACAAAAATACCCTGTGCCGTTTCAGGCCGTAGGAAAATTGTCATTGAATCATCGACGTTTGCGCCCATCTGTGTTTCAAACATCAGTCTGAAAGGCATTGGCTCTGTGAACTGTCCTACTGCGCCGCACGAAGGGCAAACTTTTTTTGTAATGTTTTGTGCGTCTTTTATCGCAGTTTCGACCTGCACATGTTCGGTATGTTCTTCGGCGTGATCTTTGAGATGATCGACTCTGCTGCGAACGTTGCATTTTTTGCAGACCGTAACAATATCAGCGAATTTGTCCGCATGGCCGGATGCTTTCCAGACGAGTGGATGCATAAAGATACTGCAATCCAGACCGACAACATCGTCTCGCATTTGAACGTTGGCTTTCCACCACGCGTTGCGAACATTGCGTTTCAGTTCGGAGCCTAATGGGCCGTAATCATAACAGCTTGCCAAGCCGCCGTAAATTTCACTGGATTGGAATATAAAACCTCGCCTTTTACAAAGCGAAACAATATCTTCAAGTTTAGTCAAATTTGCCATAAAGCCTTTCCCGGATTAAAAACAAGTATTATATAATTAACCGCAGGTAATTACAAGAATGGTTTATATTGTTTTTTGTTGACCTTGTATATCCCGCATAGTATTATTTTCCTTAGCAGAGCAGAGGCCTAGGTTATCGCAAATTGCGACAACCTAATTAAATAAAAAAGGATTTGATAAATGGCAAAATCACAAAATTCGATAATTCCAATCCAGCGTGTAGAAAGCAAAATTTTATTGATAAGAGGCCAAAAGGTCATAATTGACTCCGACCTTGCGGCTTTGTATGGAGTAACAACAAAACGTTTAAATGAGCAGGTAAAACGCAATATAGAACGATTTCCTACTGATTTTATGTTCCAGCTAAACATTAGCGATAGGGATGAGGTGGTCGCAAATTGCGACCACCTTCAAAAGCTAAAATTTTCCTCAACATTACCTTACGCCTTTACCGAACACGGTGCAATTATGGCAGCTAGCGTCTTAAACTCTCCGCAGGCCATCCAAACGAGCATTTTCGTTGTAAGAGCATTTGCCAGACTTCACCAACTATTGGGGCCATACAAAGAACTGGCAAAGAAACTCAACGAACTAGAAGACAAATTACAAATTCACGATAAACAGATTATTACTTTAATTGATGCAATTCGACTTTTGATGCCTGCACCTGAACAAAAACCCAAAGAACCATTCGGATTCCATTGTAAAACAAAAAAATATGATTAATAAATTGCAAATTGGATTCTTCCTTTATAAAATAGCTCAAAAGTTAATATTGAATTCGTGACAGGGGAGCCGGATAAGGTATTTGAGATACCGAGTCTGGCTGAGAGGCCGAATGTTCGGCGACCCTTCGAACCTTTAGCAGTGGTAATGCCTGCAAGGGAGGCACTGGAATTGATCAAATTTGAGATTTACAGACGCACTTCCTTTCACAGGCAGTGCGTTTTTTTTATGACTAAATTAACAACTGAACAATTTGAAGCAATGCTTATCGAACGGCACGGCCAAACCGTACATCAAAAACTCAAATCAGCTACAGTCGGTATTGCCGGGCTGGGCGGACTTGGCTCTAATGTCGCTGTTTCGCTTGCACGCATCGGAATCGGCAAACTCGTCATCGCAGATTTTGATATTGTCGAGCCGAGCAATCTCAACCGTCAGCAATATTTCGTTGAACAGCTTGGCATAGAAAAAGTAACAGCGCTAACGGAAAATTTATCGAAGATTAATCCGTATGTGAAAATCGAAGGCCATTGCCTTAAGTTAACTTCTGAAAATATCCCGGAAATTTTCAAACACTGCCCTATCATCGCCGAATGCTTCGATAAAGCAGAACAAAAACAGATCATCGTTGAAACGGCACTAAACAAAACAAAAAGCGTAATTGTTGCAGCAAGCGGCATAGGCGGTTATGGCAAAAGCAACGAAATTTTAACGCAAAAAATTTCAGATAGACTAATTCTGATTGGCGACGGCTCACGCGGCCTTGAAGCAGGGTTCGGCCTTATGGCTCCGCGCGTAGCAATTGCCGCAGGACATCAAGCAAACGCGGTTGTTGAACTTATCTTGGAAAATTAAGAATGGCAAAACTTATAATAAACGGCGAAAATAAAGATTTTGAAAACACTGTTCCTGCTACTTTAACGGCCTTGCTAGATGCTTTAAAGGTTGATGAAGCTACAGTTGTCGCGGAAGTAAACGGCGAAATTATTCCTCGCAGCAGTTTTCAAAATACAATTTTAGATGACGGCCACAAAATTGAACTCGTTCGTTTTGTCGGCGGCGGTTGATCTGTCAAAAAAACAGGAACATATTATGAAAAAACTAATTATCGCAGGTAAAGAATTTAACAGCAGATTATTTATCGGTACTGGAAAATTTTCCTCGAACCAGATTATGGCACAATCTATCGAAGCATCCGGTTCGGAGATGGTAACAGTTGCGCTTCGCAGAGTGGACATTCAAAATCCGCAGGACAATATGCTGGCCGCGATAGACAGAAAAAGATATCTGCTGCTGCCGAACACATCCGGTGCAAGGAACGCCGACGAAGCAATCCGCCTGGCAAGACTTGCCCGCGCCGCGACAGATATTAATTGGCTCAAACTCGAAGTTACGCCCGACCCGTATTATCTGCTGCCCGACCCCGTCGAAACTTTAAAGGCCGCCGAAATTCTCGTCAAGGAAGGCTTCATCGTTTTGCCATATATAAATGCAGACCCGGTACTCGCAAAGAAACTTCAGGACGCAGGCACTGCGACTGTTATGCCGCTTGCTGCGCCAATCGGTACAAATCAAGGCTTGAAAACAAAATCAGCGATTGAAATAATTATTTCACAGGCGACGGTTCCGGTCGTCGTCGATGCGGGATTGGGTATGCCCTCGCACGCTGCCGAAGCAATGGAAATGGGAGCGGATGCGGTTTTGATCAATACCGCGATAGCAACTGCCGCCGATCCGGTCAAAATGGCAAGTGCGTTTAAATTAGCGGTACAGGCCGGTAGAGATGCTTTCGAGGCAGGCTCGGCAGGCGTTAAAACCCAGGCCGACGCATCAAGCCCACTCACCGGATTCTTAAGAGATTAAAAAATGGATATTCAAAAAGCAATAAATATTGATATAGGTTACAGCAAAGAAAGATTAGAAACTTTGCTTTCAGTTGACGCTCAAA
>MHYA01000074.1:74928-79904 GCA_001825675.1 Planctomycetes bacterium GWF2_42_9
TGAGCAGATGGCACAAAAGGCACGTCAAATCACACGTCAGCGTTTTGGAAATACGATTCAGCTTTACGCCCCTTTGTACGTTTCAAATTATTGTGTGAACCGCTGCCCATATTGCGCGTTCAACTGCCACAGCAAACTGCCGCGAACAAGACTGACAATCGAACAGGCGTGCAAAGAAGCGGATATATTGGCCGCGGAAGGTTTTCGGCATATACTGATCGTCAGCGGCGAAGATAAAAATTTTATTAACGTTCCGTATCTTGTCGAACTTGCGGAAAAACTTCGCGAAAAATTCAGCTCGCTATCAATCGAAATTTATTCGCTTGCGAAAGATGAATACAAAACCCTCTTTGACGCAGGCATCGACAGCATCGCGATCTATCAGGAAACTTACGACCGCGATGATTTCAAAAAATTCCATACAGCCGGCCCAAAATCTGATTATGACTGGCGGCTCGATACTCTTTCGCGCGCGGCAGAAGCAGGCTTTAGAAGTCTCGGTCTGGGCTTCCTTATCGGCCTAAGCGACTGGCAAACTCAAACCATCGCACTATCCGAACACGCGAATATGCTTATGAAAAAATACTGGCAGGCAAGAATTTCTTTTTCATTTCCAAGAATGCGGCCTGCTGAAAATGTTGACGAAAAATTATTCAGGTATATGATTAATGATACCCAGCTTGTGCAGATGATGGTTGCACTACGATTATGTTTTCCTGATTCTGAAATCGTAATGTCGACGCGCGAATCAGCACGCTTTAGGGACAATATCGCTCAAATCTGCGTAACCAGAATGAGCGCAGGCAGCAAAACTAATCCCGGCGGCTATGGCCAAAAAGATGATTCGCTTGAGCAGTTTGAAGTCGCCGATGACAGAACATCAGACCAGATTGCCTCGATGCTAAAGAGTAAAAATCTCGAAGCTGTCTGGAAAGACTGGGATACCGCTTTTACGAAATGAAAAAGAATAAATAGCTAATAAAGCACAAAGACACCAAAAAAAACATAAAAATACTTTGTGTCTTAACGTCTTGGTGGCTAATATTAAAAATATGGAAATTTGGACAATTAAAAAATTGCTGGACTGGATGACCGGTCATTTCACGGATAAGAAAATCGATTCGCCTCGCCTTACAGCCGAGCTTCTGCTCTCATCGGTACTCAATATGCAGCGAATCGAACTTTATATGAATTTCGACAAGGAAGTCGAAAAAGCGAATCTCGAAAAACTTCGCGATCTTGTCAAACGCTGTCTCAACAACGAGCCTGTCCAATATTTAATCGGCAGAACGGAATTTTATTCCATATCGCTCAAGGTCTCGCCCGTGTGCCTGATACCTCGACCTGAAACAGAACTGCTCGTCGAACGCGCAATCGAATTTTTGCGAACGCGAACCGGCACACAGCACGTCTGCGATTTATGCACAGGCAGCGGATGCATCGCCGTCGCGATCGCGAAGAATTTCGCCGATGCCAACATCATCGCGACCGATATTTGCGACCAGGCTTTGTCCGTCGCGGCAGAAAATGTAGCAAAATATAACCTCGGTGAAAAAGTTCGTCTTTTGCAAGGCGATTTGTTCAAACCAGTAATTGACCAGCTCGACGGCAGAGAATTTGACGTAATAATCAGTAATCCGCCCTACATCAGCCATCCTGAACTAGAAAAACTTGAACCGAAGGTAAAAAATCATGAACCGCAGCTTGCTCTCAACGGCGGCCCGGAAGGTTTGGATATTTACCGCAGAATTGCCGATGAAATCGGTAACCACCTGAAAAAAGACGGCCTTTTACTGCTCGAAATCGGCTATTTGCAGGGACAAGCGGTAAAGCAAATTCTCGAAGAAACCAACCTTTTCGGCGAAATTAAAGTTGAAAAAGACCTTTCCAACAATGACCGCATCGTCTCGGCCATAAAAGTAAAAGAGTGAAAGAGTTAATGAGTAAAGAGTAATAAGCAAACCTTATTAACCCATTCACTCATACACCCATTTACAATGAATTATTGACATCCCCCCCTATTCTCGTTAAATTGTTTGTTTTTACAGGTATACCAAAAATGAAGACATCCTTAAATTGGCTTAAAGAATACGTTTCAATCACTGAATCGCCGCAGGAACTGGCCGCGCTTTTGAGCGGTATCGGCTTTAACATTGAAAGCGTCGAAATCCCTGCTGACGATGCGGTAATAGATGTTGAAGTTACAAGCAACCGTGGGGACTGCTTAAGCCATATCGGCGTTGCGCGTGAGATCGCCGCCGCCACCGGCCGAGAGCTAAATTTGCCGAAAGTCAAATTCGAACCTGTAAAAAAAGACATCAACTCAATGGTCAGTGTTGAGATAGCAGATGCGAAACTTTGCGGCAGATATACCGCTCGAATTATCGAAGGCGTAAAAGTCGGCTCCAGCCCGGAGTGGATGGTAAAACGTCTGGAAGCCGTCGGCCTTCGCAGCGTAAATAACGTCGTCGATGCGACAAATTACGCAATGATGGAAACCGGCCAACCTCCGCACGCTTTCGATTATAACAAAATCCGCGATGGAAAAATCATCGTTCGCCTCGCAAAGAAAGACGAAAAAATCGTAAGTATCGACGGCACTAATTGCGCCTTACAGCCCGATATGCTCGCAATCACAGACCCAACAGGCCCTATCGCGGTCGCAGGCGTTATGGGCGGCCTTGAAACGGAAGTCGGCATTTCAACAACAACTATCCTGCTCGAAGAAGCATCATTCAATCCGGTTGTAACACGGAAAACATCACGCGCATTGAATCTGCCCAGCGAAGCGGCATACAGATTCGGCCGAGGCGTTGACATCGAGCAAATCGATTGGGCATCCCAGCGAACGGCTCAACTTATAGTTCAGGTCGCAGGCGGAAAGATCGTCGAAGGCGTTGTGGATGTTTATCCAGCAAAAGCTGAAATAAATCGGATGGTTGCAATGCGGCCGGCAAGAGTGAAAAAAGTTCTAGGCATCGAAATTCCGCAGCAAACAATCTTTGAAATACTCCGCGGCCTTTGTTTCAGTCCGCAAAAACCTGAAAACGATAAAATCCTCTGCACTATTCCGACCTGGCGAAACGATATCACAAGAGAAATCGACCTGATCGAAGAAGTCGGCCGCATCTACGGCTACGACAAACTCACGCTCACGCAGAAGATCAATATCGAAGTCGCACCAGTCGACAGAAGACAGCAGCTTGTCGCGAGAACCGGCGGCTTTCTCAATAGCTGCGGTTTTTATGAAAGCATAACCCCCGGCTTCAATACCGAAGCAATCGCAAAACTCATCACACCAAACGCAATCGATACGCATTTGGCAGTCCGCGACGAAAACAGCAAGACCGCAAATATGCTGCGAAGCACATTGATCGGTTCGCTGCTTGAAGTTTTCAGCAGAAATGTCCACGCCGGCACAAAAAATATCAAACTTTACGAACTGGCAAGCGTCTTCGCGAAAACCGCTGAAGGCAAACACACAGAAAACAGCTCACTGGCGGCAGTTTGCGATGCGGATTTCAGAATCATCCGCGGCGCAGTCGAAGGAATGATCAGAAACTTATCGCCATCGGCAAATATAACTTTTGAACCGACAGAAATTTTCTGGGCAAATACAGGCGCAAAAATCATCGTAAACGGTAACCAGTTCGGAGTCGCAGGCGTAATAAAGGATCAGATTCTATCCACTCTCGATATCAAGATCGCGAATGTCTGCGCGGCCGAGATCAATTTCGATATGGTTCTTGGATTGCAGGCCGAGCAGATAAAAGCCAAACCGCTGCCAAAGTTCCCATCTATCGTCCGCGATCTGTCGCTGATAGTCGATGAGCCGGTTCAGTGGTCAAAGATCCAGGAAGTTGTTTCAACGAAAGCACCAGCAGAACTTGAGACGTTGAACTTTGTCGGCATTTATAGAGGCAAACCAATCCCGGCCGGCAAAAAAAGCGTTACGCTTTCGCTCTGCTTCCGCGATGAAGACGGCACATTGAAACACGAAATAGTTGACGGCTGGCAAAAAGATATTGTTGCCGCGATAACATCCGCCCTCGGCGCAGAACTCCGCGTCGTTTAAGGCTGTTCAATTTTTTCATCTCGTTTTGCAAAAATGAATTGATTTTCTTGTTTTGTCCGATAATATTGCGGCTATGGACGTAAATCACAGCAAGGGAATGAAAAAAAGTATCTTTGCCATCGGGGGTATGGCGATATTGTTATTTCAATCTCTTGCGTTTGGGCTAATTTACACATCTTTCGGCACATCGGTTGGAAAATCCTTTGGCCTTCCCGAAGAAAAGAACGTCAAAATCGAAACACAGCTTTATGTCCCCGTCAGCGGTAAAATCAGAGACCTAAATATTTCGCTCGATTTAAAGCACACCAGTTTTTGCGATCTATCTATTTCAATCAAGAGTCCTAACGGTACTTCCGCGATGATAAGTCTTTATGATGTAACGAATTTCGTAAAAGACAAGCAAAGTTTCGGATGGATAACTTTAGACAACGAAAGCACCATAAAAATCGACACGGCATTTAATCTTAGTGTCGGTTCATTCCTGCCCACTGGCCCCAATCCAATCAGCAAATTCTATTCACAGCAGTGTTTAGGTATGTGGAAAATAACGGTCTGCGATTTGGTTTACTACGATACCGGAACTCTGGACGGCATTAGATTCGATATGGCAATCGATCCGACGATAAGCGCACTTAGCATCCCCGAACCCTCAACCCTCATTTTCAGTATTACGAGCCTGATAATTTTCTTCAAAACAAAGCACTGATAAGCTGGAGAAAAACAAACCAATTTGCCGATACATTTTCATATAGCAATGCGAATAATTTGCGCGCATAATGCTGTTTTTAATGTTATTATAGGACTTTATTTTAAGGTTTAGCAGTCCCGTGATGCGGGATGATATTTTGAGGTGGTAAATTGAAAAAACCGTCTAATTTAAGTGGCAAAGCTCTGATGGTAA